>JAYSSX010000662.1:0-14887 GCA_043720315.1 Pseudobdellovibrionaceae bacterium
GCTAACCATTCCGTATAATGATGTGGGTTTTTCCAATCCATCAAACTAATAAGTGGCTCGGTTAATTTAATTTCATTCTTATAAGCTTTTAAAATATTTTGCATGACTAAAGCTTCGGACTTTAATTGAAAATAAAAAAGTCCAGATTTATAGTTTTTTACTTTAAAGTTTTTTTATTGAATTCCGTAAAGCTGGTAATGAAAGTAGGGCAGCATGAGCCGGAAAATCTCTTACACCATTTTTAATCCGAGAAATATCTTTTACCCAAACGAAATAGATTTAAAAAATCAATGTTATGAAGCTTGGTTCAAATTATGGGACTCAGTTTACACTGAGAAAAAGTCCAATTTCACTTTAAATTCGGACGAATTTATTCGACAAGATCTGGTCGCGGCAATTCTAGTTGATGGGAGTGTGGCGGCTTTACATATGTATAGTCTTTACGACCTGCAGGCCCTAGCCGACTTAAACACACATTATTTCGAATTTTTTCCCGAATCTTATTTGGCCGAACTAAAGAAACGCAATGTTCGTACTGCGATGTCTATGGAGTTTTTAACCGTAGTTCCACACTATCGCAAAGCCTTTATGAATGGAATTTCAATGGGTAAGGTCATAGGAAATTTGGGAGTAGAAGTTTTTGCTACTCTCGGTTTGGACGCTATCATAGCCCCAGCTCGAAACGATTTTAAAGTAAATGATATGGCCTATGATGTAGGATTCGATTGTATTCAAAAAGCGACCATGCAACGTGGCTTTGAATGTGACCTTATCGCTTGCTTTAAGGGACGACAAAAGGCTTCTGAAGACCCAATCAACCGCGCTGTTGTTGATCAACTATGGAACGAAAAGATTGTTCAGCCGTCAGCGCAGTGGCTTCTGGAAAAGAGCAGTCCGAATGTCATCAGCATAGTTCACCGAAAGGCCGCATAAGTTATGCGAGAAGTCGAATGGCCATTTAAAATCAGTGAGCTCAAAGAACTTTTTGAAGTGAATTTGGCAGCGCAGGTATTTTGGATTGTATTAGATTGGTCTATTACCGCATTGATGATTGCAAGTAGTCTTTATTTCTTCCGCGGTTACCCATTGGAATTTGCAATTCCCGTTTATCTTTTATCCATCCTTGTTATTGCTTCTCGCCAGCATGCTTTATTGGTCATCGCGCATGACAGCGCTCACTGCAGAATATCGGAAAACAAATTTTTAAATGATTTCATCGGAAATATTTTTTGCAGTTTTCCAGGCCTTATTGGCGTTGATGCCTATCGTACCCACCACCTTAATCATCATCGCTATTTAAATTCCGAAAAGGACCCCGATTGGGTCCGCAAAATTTACCTCGAAGAATGGCAGTTCCCTATGAGTTCAAAAACGCTGCTTCAGATTCTTGCTGCACAATTTTATCGAGGTGGACTTGAGTGGCTTCAACTAACTTATTTGATCAACAAAATGAATGGTGCTAAAAAAAGAACTTTTCAAAAAGAAAACTTGGGCGTTTCCTTATTATGGTTTGCCGCAACGTCGTTTTTTGCCATAAGAGGCTGGGCTATTTATTTTGCTTTTTATTGGATTATTCCAATGCTGTTGATCATGCCTATTCTTCAAAGATTTCGCAGCATTACTGAACATTTTTCTTTGCCAAGGCTTACGCAATTCAGCAGCTCTCGTTTAACAATCGCTAATTTTGCCGAAGAATTCTTTATAGCCCCCCATTCGGTCAACTATCATCTCGTCCACCACTTATTCCCCGCTATACCTCACTATAACATAAAAAAAGCACACGCCCAACTTATGAAGGACCCCGTCTACTCGCAGTTTGTTCATATCAATAACGGTTTTTTTTCGGCAGAGCCGGATTCAACTTGGTCTGAACTAACCACCAAACGCAAGTTTGTAAACTCTCAGGTCGCATAAATTTATTTACAAACTAATGACTTAATTTATTTTTTGAATCTTCCGAAAGCTGGCCTTCAATTTGAATCAAAACATACCTTTTCGAAGCATCGGCTGTATCAAACAAAGGATACATAGCCTTCATATTGTAATGAACATTCAGTTTAAGGTCGGACATCAACTCTTCAGTAACATGAGGCTGGATCGAGGTCGTCATTACTGACTCTTGATTCGTGAATACGGTCGCGCCACAGGCGATGATCTGATCCGTATACCTTTGATCGCGATAGAATAGGTCGGTCCAGTGAATGCTAGAAATTTCTTCTATGGAATAACTGCAAAGTCTAAAAAAATTAAGATTGCGGAATATTTGTAAAGTAGGTGTGTGAATTTCGATGATGTCTGAATCCTTGATCGATGTAAACAAATCAGAGCTGGGTCGTAGGCCCAATCTTTTAATAGTAAACCACAGGACCGTTTTTGAATCGGCAATGTCCTTAGATTCTTGTTCAATGGAAGAGTAGATCTCAAAAATATCTTCCAAAGATTTAACTACGATTTCTTTATGCTCGCCCGGCAAGGCCGAAAAATGGGGCAAATTTGGGTCACGGTAAGGCGATAAGGGGATATTTAATTTACGAGCAAACTGAGCCAATCCTTCGCTTAAAAAAATGAACTTTGCATTCAGATCAGCGGCCTCTGGTAAAACCGTAAGCCGGACCGCTTCTTCATTAAAATTTTGCATGATTCCCCCTATCAAGGTGTTTAATTTCTGCGCACCAGGGAGTCAAGATGAGAATGATTACTTTGCTCGTTTAAGAGGCAATGCTTCTTTTTTACCGACTTCGATTTCAGCCCGAACTTCACTTTCATAGGTAGACATACTAATTTCGATAAGCTTTTTTTCGGGGATATCTAAAATAATATGCATTTTCCCAATAAGGTACAGCGGCGTTTTAGAAAGATCTCGTTCTATAAGGGAAATAAACTGAGAAGTTGAAAATCCTAATAGTTTTGAAAGTTCGATTTGCGTCATACCTCGCATTAAGCGGTATTCTTTAATTAACTCACCCATTTTCATTTGCTTGTTTTTCATAACATCCTAACTAGGTCAAAAAAGACGGAATTGCAATGGATATGGTTTTACCCTAAAGGTTGTCGAAATTCTAGCTTTTTACTTAGCGACTGAAATGCAAACGGCGCCACTTCGGTTTTTAGGAATTCTAAAATAATTTCTGCATTTTTCTCGGGAGAATTTAAAGAAGAGTCGATGGAAAAGTCATACTCAGTAACTTGATGAACGACATCAAACTGTAAGGCCGAAGATCCTAAGGTCCGATTTTTACGATCTTTTTCCCTCTGCACGATAAATTCTTTGGGGCAGTGAATTCCTATTAGATACGCCTCGCAGCCAGAAAATAACGAAGCCGCTTCGGCGACCCAATTCGAATTAATGAATACTTGGTCAGCTAAAACATTATTGCCGCTGTCCAATAAAGCCCTAATTGAACGATGCATTCCAGAAATCAGGACATCGCCAATTGGCCCCGAGCGATTAGATAAACCCATTACTTCATTCCATTGCGGTAACTTGAAATAAGACTCGGGTAAAAAATTCAAGAATTTATCTAACCCGGCCAATAGGTATAACTGCGGTAATTTTTTTTGTAACTCAGTTAAAATGCTGGTCTTCCCTGCGCTGGAAGTCCCATTGAGCATAATTAAGCGGCCTGATTTCATAGCCAAAAGCTAAACCGAATGTCCGGCCAAGTCACTATTTTTGAATAGGCAAATCAATATGATCTTAGTCTAGATCCTCAACAACAAAAGTATGTTTTAATCCGGGGTACAACGAAACCTAAGACAGAATTACAATTTTCGCTTACAATACTTGCATGAGCAAAAATCAAAATTGCACGTTCTTAATTGATGATGTCACCAATTTAACGACCAATATGAAAATAGTTACTCCACTTCAAACTGAAAGATTAGAAGCTTTGGAATACGACCAAGAAGGAATCAGCTTTCAGTGTGATAAGAAAAGTTGTCGCCAAGGACAACTGATTCAACTTACAGGACATATAGAACTCTACGAAAAAAAGATCGAATTTATCGCTTTAGGGAAAATTAACACCGTCGTTGCTGTGCAGGATGATCAAGTCCAAGCACATATTCACTTTACTCAGTACAAAAAGGATATCTGGGACGCCTACCTTGATTTATTGAAACGAAAACAAATGGGCTTGGATAATCTATTCAAGGCCGTTCGCGGTGAGGAATAAAATTTGAGCACTGCCGAAGCCGTTTCAAAATTATTATACAATGAGAACATTCTGATTATTGAGCCGTCTGCGCCTTTCGCCCAGACAATTGCCAAAGCCTTGGTGGAAATGGGCGCTCACCCCGACAAAATTTTTATGGCTCGACGCTGGAACGAGGCTTTAACATTAATCGAAACGAAACATCCTCGTCTCTTGTTGACCGAATATCACATTGATGATCGTTTAGGAATGTCGTTAATCGAACATCAATTGAAACATCATGATGAACAAACCAAAATTTCTTTAATTTTAACTCACAATAGCGCTGAAACGGCGGTTGCTGCTGCGGCGGAAGAACATGTCGATGAATACGTGCTGAAGCCATTTTCTATGGGCGAACTTAAAGAACGACTTTTTCGTGTGGTCGTAAGTAAATTGAATCCTTCGAAGTTCAGTGCACATATCGCGAATGGAAGAAAATTAATTAAGTTAGGACTTTTTTCCGAGGCCACTCAAGAATTCAAAATGGCCGAACATGAAAACAATCAGTCACCGTTGGTTTTCTTTTATTTGGGCCAAATTAAATTCCTACAAAAAAAATATAGTGAAGCAGTGGAAGAATTTAAAAAAGGACTTTTTTTCCAACCTAAACATTATAAATGTCTGATGGGAGAATTTGACGCCTACTTTGAACAACAAAATTATAAAGCCGCACAGGCACTGCTAGGTAATATTCGTAAACAGTATCCCTTAAGTCCTAAACGGCTTGGCAGTGCCATTATTGCAACGGTTCTAAGTAAACATGTTCTCGAAGTCACAGGCTTCATCAATCAGTATATGCAGCTGGATCACAAACCGGCAGAACTAACGAAAATTTACGGCGCTGCTTTGATGACAGCCGGAAAACATTTTATACAAAACAAAGAACCGGACGAGGCCTACTCGTGTTTTGAAATGGGCCTAAAGGTATTAGGTACAGATGTGGATTTCATCGCGATGGCCGTCAAAGAATTCATAAAGATTGCGCAGATCGAACATGCCGATAAAATGCTGGGTCGATTTCCCAAGGAACAAGTGGGTGGCAAAATGCATTCCCAGTTAAGCTTTTTGGTAGCTGATAAAATAATGAATTCTCAGGAAGTTATTAACCGTGGACGCAAACTACTTTCTCTAAACTTTGCTGACGAACCCTGCTTCGCTGCAATGATCAAAGCAATGGTCAAAGAAAACAAATTAACTATGGCTGAAGACACCGTTCAGAAGGCGACACTGCAGTACCCAAATCAAAAAGACTACTTCTACAACCTTCTAAAACCATAACAGCTGATAAAAAAATGGGTAACCCAATAAAAAAACCCCCTGTTTTTCACAGAGGGCTTTTCAATATCCCTATTAAATATCAATTAATTGCAGGACTGAAACCCGGACTGCAAATTATCAGAAGCTTCTTCTAAATTCGCTCTTAAATCAACAGCACGGTCAGAAAACAAAGTGCTATTGTATTTTGCTGCATAATAAACATCCTTACTACATTTCACTATGTTCTCCGGGAACTGAAATGAGTAAGTAGGTTGTTTCTCAGCTTCGACTTTAAATGTTAAATAAATCATTTTTGCTAACGTAGATTGATCTGTAGGCAAATGGGCCATCAAAAATCCTGCACCCACTTCTTTAAATAGAATACTGTCTTTTAAAAGAATTAAGGAATCCAGTCTTTCTTTGATGGGATTACTATATGTAAAAGCCGTTGAAAGATGATCGGCGATATAAGCACTTTCACAATCTAGCTTGACGAAATAGTTAGTGTCACTTCCGCAACCAGACAACGATCCCGTAGATAATTCCAAATTTTTACTCATAGGATGTTTGCTGATATAATTATCAAAGGCGGCTCTTAATTTTGAATAGTCTGAAAATGCAGCTGAATTCGCTATAAAATCGGCAGCCACCCTATTAAATTTCAAATCAAATCCAATAAAGGTATTTTTTGAACCCACGGTTGATTGAACTTTTGACCAATCTTTTAAAATAAGTTGGTAAATACTGTCTGGCAAACTAGTTTGAATTTTAGTCTGGAATTCTTTGATGTGTTTAACTTTTAATTCCCGGGCTTTAACTTCGTATTGCAACGACAAATCAACCAGTTCCAAGGACACTTGGTCCTGTATATCTTCTGAGTGCGTTGCTGTTGTTAACACCTGCGTAGCTCCAAAAGTTTCTTTGCTGACAGTGCGAGACTCGACTGCACGATTAAAAAATGATCCCTTGGTTGTTGTGCTGGCGGTATACAAATTAAAATTCTTTTGGTCGCCATTGCGATCCACATAAGACAGTTTTTGTGTCGTCGTATTAGAAGCCGTCGAAAAATTCAAGAACGGAATACCTAAAGAAAAATAAATCTTAAGGTTGTTCAAAAAACTTTCTCCTTTGTAAAGACGATCCACTCTTCTTTCCAAATAAGGTAACGCTAAATCTTGATTATACATAGTTTCTGCTTTCGCTGCGTTGGCTAAAAGATTCTGCTGTAACGAGTTCGGATCTTGATTCAGCAAAATCTGACTGACCATTGAAATTTGATCGAAAGAAATATGCTGAAAATTAAAATTAGAAGTCATAATTTGGTTAAAGGCCTGTTTAGAATCGGCATCTTCCAAATTAAAAATGTAATCAACCAAAAAAGTGTTCATTTTGTTTTTCTGGAACCCCACCTCGAAGGGATTATCAAACACTTTTTCGACTATTGATCCAGGAATCTTCAGTCCAAAAATGTTAAATGCACCATCTAATTTTACACCCAGAGAAGCCGCAATTTCCTTATTTCTTAAAGCGATCAGTCGAACGCGAAAACGATTATGTTCATCCAATTTGAAAACATCCACTAAGAAGTTTCCGCTGAGTAATACGTGAGTCGAAGCCCCTACCGAAATACCCGCACCGATAGGATTAAACTCACTCACACTGGCGATCAGATTCATTCCGATAACCATACGAACCGAATCATTAATATTTAATTTAGTAATTGCAGTGTCAGAATCGACAGGAACTTGTGGCAACCAGTAAGGTGTCACTGCCAATGCATCTTTAAAATCAGGAAATACACGAATGAATTCTAATTGCGCCGACGGGCCAACACCAAAACTAATGTTTTTCCCCAATTGCTTGCCAAAATTTACTTCTGCTTTTGTAGTGTAAGTATCTTTTCTAAAGAATAGGCCGTGCACGAAAGTTGGCTCTACTTCGCACTTATATTTTGCTTCTAAAACAAAATTGGAATTGTCCACATCGATCAGCGGAATTTTACAACTGACTTGGGGGTCATTGAAACCTCGCAAAGTAGTCGTGTCTCCCAAATTTATAATTTGCCCCGCAAACAAATTAACAGGAAGAATCAATGCAAGTCCCAAAAGTACTTTCTTTACAATCATAAACACCTTTCCAAAAGAGTTACTTTAATTAGACTTGAATTGAATTCAGACCACAACACTTAAGTAGAATAAAAATTCTACTTAAATACTTATGTTTTGCTAATGTTAGGATTGAGTTGCGAAGATCAGCTTTTGCTAAACCAATCAGCAGCTTCAAATGCATGATAGGTAAAAATAATATCTGCACCCGCGCGACGGATGGAATAAAGAGTTTCTAAAATCACTTTTTGCTCGTCAATTGCTTTTGCTTGTGCCGCAAATTTTATCATCGCATACTCGCCACTCACATTATAGGCGGCCACGGGTACGGTAGAGTTTTTTTTGATTAATGAGATAATATCCAAATAAGCCAGCGCCGGTTTAATCATTACTATATCGGCGCCTTCCTTAATGTCCAAAGCCAGCTCGCGAAGCCCTTCCTTTGAATTTCGGTAATCCATTTGATAGGTTTTTTTATCCCCGAACTTTGGCGTTGAACTTAAAGCATCGCGAAAGGGTCCATAAAAAGCCGACGCATATTTTACCGTATAAGAAAGTATTCCGGTATCAGTAAAACCTTTTGAATCCAGTTTTTTGCGGATGGCAGATACACGCCCGTCCATCATGTCTGACGGGGCCACCAAATTTATTCCGGCATCGGCATGAATGATGGCCATTTCGGCTAAAATTTCTACCGTTACATCGTTTAAAATTTTTCCGTTTTTAACAATTCCGTCATGGCCAGAAGTTGAATAAGGATCCAAGGCTAAATCCGTAATAATGACGGCCTCAGGAATCGCGTCTCTTAATTTCTTCAAAAATAGAATGTAACTGTGGTTTTTGTTAACCGCTTCGGAGGCCCTTTCGTTTTTTTGAGATTCAGGAATGACAGGGAACAACGCAAAAGAATTAACCCCCTTTTTCTGGGCTTTTTTCATTTGATCTATGGCGTCTTTGCGCCCCCAGCGAAATTGACCCGGCATTGTGTCGATCGGAACGGCGCCATGCTCTTGATCTAGAATAAAAAGAGGCCATACAAAGCGATTGGGCGACAAGTCAGTTTCTGCCATCATTTCGCGAACGGCAGGGTGACTACGATTTCGACGAGGCCTTATTCTTTGATCCATGCAATATCCCACTTACTTATTTTTTGACTAATTTGCATATTAATTGAACACCTTATAAAAGGATACGTTTACTTTGGGACAAAAAAAAGAAAAATCATGGAACATGACAAATGGATGACACTTTACTAGGATAGCTCCATTAATATATGAGTATGTCTGATATTGTTTTGATACATCGTAAAACTAGCCAGGATTTTCCCACCTTGTTCCAACCTTATGGTGTGTGGAAAACATGTTTACGTCAAATTTCAGTCGTTTCCAAACATAATTACGAAACACATAAAATCAATTTTCTTGAAGACGATGAAATTTTAGAAAACGAAGCGGCTATTCGGTTTTTAATTGAGGTCTTGTGCGGATTGCATTCCCCGGTTTTTGGCGAAACTGAAGTGTTTGGACAGTTTAAAAAATTCATCGAAAGCATTCCAAAAAATCACCTGTTTTTTGCTCAACCTGGGCTTTTACAGTTTGTTTTAAAAACAGTTAAATCTATTCGCACTACTTATCTGAAGTCTTTAGGTGGGCTGTCTTATGGACACATTATCCGCAAAAGATTAGACCTTGAAAAAGACATTACCGTTTGGGGTTACGGCCAGTTAGCAAAAGAAGTTTTCCCTTGGCTAGAAAAACACACCATTCAATTAATTGTCCGGTCTCCCGAAAATTATCCGATTGATTTAAAGCCGATTAAAAAAGAAAACCGAGTAAAAACAAACGTACACATTATTGCAGCTCCTTTACATGACGATGAAGTTCTTAAAATTCTTCAAGATCGAAAAACAGAAATCATCATTGATCTGCGCGGCCACACACAATTGTCACATCCAAAGGTGATTTCATTATTTGAAATTATGCAAGAGATTGAAAAAATTAAATCGGAGCAAAAACAAGTACTTCCCGATTGCCAAAAGGCAGTTGAGACGTTTGTTGAAGAATTTTACTCCGCTAGCCTACATCGACCGTTTGGCTGGGAAGATCTATGCTCTTAAAGTTGGCTTCTCGCAAAAGTGAGTTGGCCCGGCTGCAGGCTTATTTAGTGGCTGATCAATTGAAAGAACAAATCCCCGGAATTGCAATTGAATTCCAGTTTCGAGAATCCCTGGGTGACAAAAACTTAAGTGATCCTTTATGGAAAATGCCCGAACGCGGTGTTTTTACGGAAGATTTTTATCAAGATTTGATCTCGGAAAAGGCCGACCTTGTTGTGCACTCGTGGAAAGACTTGCCCGTTCAAAACCGGCCCGACACTGAAGTCGTCGCGACCTTACCTCGCGCTGACATTAGGGACTTACTGCTTTTCAAAAAATCTTCGCTGCCGAAGCTTCAGAAACACCAACTAGTTACTATATTTTCCTCTTCTCCGCGCAGAAACTATAATTTAACTCCATTTTTGCGGGATCATTTGCCCTTTGGAAATCAAATCATTCAGTTTGAACCCGTTCGAGGTAATGTCCAAACGCGGGTTCGGAAAATGCTGGAACAGCCGGCCTGCGATGGACTGATTTTAGCCAAAGCGGCACTGGATCGATTGCTGTCGGCCAAACAAGAGGAATTTAGTTCAACTAAAGACTTTTTAAGTGCCTCATTGCAAAAGTGTTTATGGATGGTTTTACCATTGTCAGAAAATCCAAGTGCCGCGGCTCAAGGCGCCTTAGCGATTGAAATAAAATCTTCACGTTCCGAAGTTAAAGCCGCCTTGCTAAAAATAAATGATCAAGAGACTTTTGACTGCGTTAGTTCCGAGCGACAACGTTTGGCTGAATATGGAGGCGGTTGTCACCAAAAAATTGGTGTTACTCATCTTTTGAAAAAATTTGGAAAAGTTGAATTTCTTAAAGGCCTGACCGACGCCGGGCATATTTTAGATTCGCAAACACAGTTCGAAAAAACCGTTAACATAGACCACATGACGATAGTAAGATCAGCAGACGCTTTTGAAAAAGAAAAGCTTCCTTTACCCAAAGATTTTCTGACTAAAGCCCCTCGAATGGCTTTTTTTGTTGCGCATGCTGATGCCTGGCCTAATGAGATGGTCCAACCAAAATATGTTTGGACTTCCGGTTGTGCCACATGGAAAAAACTGGCTGCCGGCGGGTTCTGGATCAATGGCTGCCAAGAAAGTTTTGGCGAAAACGAAGACAAAAGACTTTCGGTTTTAATACCAGAGGTAAAATGGACGAAACTGACCCACAGCGAAGCCAAGTCGACTGATAATTTATTGGTGACCTACCTGCTAAAGATATCGCCTCGACCGTGGAAGCCACTCGTCGGAAACGACTTCTATTGGAAAAGTGCGACCTTATTTAACTTCTTTGCGGAAAGACAACCTGAACTGCTTACTAAAAACCATTTTTGCGGCCCGGGAAACACATTCGACGAGATCAAAAAAATCTATCCCCAAATCAAAATATTGTGGCCAACTCCAAAGTAACTGAATAGACTCCTGCTTTTGGAAGGAAAATTTATGTTCAATACATCATTACATTCTGAATCTGATGCGCTCTTTGAAAGAGCAAAAAAAGTAGCCCCAGGCGGAGTGCACTCGCCAGTAAGATCTTTCAAAGGCCTTGATCGCTCACCTTTGTTTTTTAAATCAGCTGAAGGCTGCTATTTAACTTCCGTAGAAAATCAAAAGTATGTCGATTACTGTATGAGTTTTGGTCCGCTGATTCTAGGTCATCGTGACCCAGATGTTTCCAAAGCTGTGCGTGAAATGATTGATACAGCGTGGACCTTTGGTGCTTGCGAACCTTATTCATTGGATTTGGCTGAATGGATCACCACACAGTTGCCTTGGTGTGAAAAAGTAAGATTCGTTTCCTCGGGCACGGAAGCCGTAATGAGTGCATTACGAGTAGCCCGTGCGGCGACAAATCGATCTAAAATATTAAAATTTGAAGGCTGCTACCATGGTCATGTCGATTCTTTATTGGTACAAGCAGGAAGTGGTTTAGCTGGGGAATCTGCCGCAAGTTCTGCTGGTGTGGCGCCTGAAGTTGCTGCACACACTTTAGTTTCTCCACTTAACGATTTAGAAGCCCTAGAGGCGATTTTTAATAACAACAAACACACTATTGCTGCCGTAATCATTGAACCTCTTCCAGCAAATTATGGTTTGTTAATACAAACGTCTGATTTTTTAAAGGGCGTCGCACGATTGGCAAAACAACATGGGACTTTGTTGATTTTTGATGAAGTGATTTCGGGATTTCGAACTGGCATGGAAGGAATGGTCGGTGAAACCGGAATTACTCCCGATCTCGTTTGCTATGGAAAAATAATCGGTGGTGGTTTCCCGGTCGGTTGTTACTCTGGTCGAAAAGATCTGATGGATCATGTCGCACCATTGGGGAAAGTTTATCAGGCCGGCACTTTAAGTGCCAATCCGGTGGGAATGCGCGCAGGACTAGTTAGTTTAAAAAAAATGAAGGAAGAAAAGGGTTGGTCTACTATAAATGCCCGAACAAAAGTGTTCGCGACCAAACTGCAGGCCCGTTTTGATCAATCAAAATTGGATCTGGAAATTGTAAGTCATAGTTCGTTGTTTTGGATTCACCAAAAATCGAAAGAACCTATCAGAACGGTTAGTCAACTGCCAAAAAATCAGTCGCAGTTATTTAAAGGACTGTTTTTAAGGGCTTTAGATAAGGGAATTTACCTGGCTCCGAATGCTTATGAGGTGGGTTTTGTTAGCTTTGCTCATTCGCCTGAAGTTTTAGACCAAACAGTCCAAATTTTGTCAGAGGCGGCGAATGCTTAGAAAGCCTTTGTTGAAAAATAGCGGACCCATTGTTCTTGCCTGCTTTTGGCTGGTATTCACAGCTAGCTTAGTTGGCTGGTGGTGGTTATACGGCCTAAACAATGCGACCAATGAAAAAACTTACCACATGATTTTGTGGGAAGGTGGCTTCTTATTTTTCGTTGTACTTTTAGGCGGCGGAGCCTTGCTTTTTTACACTCGCTCGCATCAATTAAGACATATCCGCCTTAAATTATTTTTTGCTCATTTCGCACATGACTTAAAGACCTCAATTTCACGACTACGCTTGCAATCGGAATTACTTGAAGAAAGTCATCAGCATTTACCCCAACTGAAATCTCTATTAGCAAATGTTCAACGCCTGGATTTACAGTTGGAAAACTCTTTGTGGATGGCAAGCCTTGATGATCGGCCTCTACAGAACCAAGAGTGCTTGTTAAGTGATGTTCTGAAGCAGTTACGCTCGGACTTTGTGGAAATCAATTTTACTTTAAAAAAAGACGCTCACCTTTTAGGTGACCAGCGTGCGCTTTTGGTTGTGTTTCGAAATATTATTCAAAATTCTCGCATTCATAGCGAAGCCGATTCGGTTACAATTAATGTTCTAGAAAAAAGTGGTCGACAATTAGAAATTGAAATTTGGGATAATGGCAAAGGACTTAATATTTCGCCTTCATTAGTCGGACAAGATCCTTTACAAAGTTTTACTGAAAATGGACCCACCATTCAGACCAATGGGATAGGACTGTATTTAACTAAAAAACTTTTACAAAAAATGAACGGGGATTATGAATTCGTCAGCTCGCCTCGTTTTAAGAATAAAGTTGTCATTCAGGGTAATTTAGCAGGAACCAAATCCTAATGAAAAACATTTTGCTTTTGGAAGATGACAAGTCATTGGGCGAAGGATTAACCGAAAGGTTGACGAAAGATTACTATGTAAAATGGGCCCAAAATATTGCCCAGGCCAAGTCATTTATACAAAGTGCTCATTTCGATTTGGCCATATTGGATGTTCACCTTCCCGATGGAAGTGGATATGAGATTGCTCAGCTTCTAAAAGACAAATCACGTTGTCAGTTTTTATTTTTAACCGCTCATTCCGACGCAGAGGCGCGACTAAAAGGATTTGAATTGGGCGCGCAAGAGTTTATTCCAAAACCCTTTTATCTTAAAGAGTTGTTGATTCGGGTAGCTCATGTTTTGGAAAATCATTCGCCATCTTTAGAAATCAAACTACTCGACCGATCAATCCGTTTCGATGAAATGTCGATTCAATTTAATGATGGTCGTTTCGAATACCCGCCTGTGACTGACATGAAGGTTTTAAAACTATTATATGAAAAGTCGCCGGTTGCAGTAAGCCGCGACGAAATATTTGATATTGTCTGGGGCAAAGACAAAACACCGAACTTACGAACTGTCGATAATATCATTGTTCGCATCCGCGATTTTGTCGGACCAGAATCTGAAGTGAAACTGCGATCGGTTCGAGGCGTGGGTTATCAATGGTTAAAAAATCCAAATGAAGGGGAAAATAATGAATAAGAGGTTTGTTGATACACTAGCCGGTGTAAATGGAAAAATTCCTCCTGTTTGGATGATGCGACAGGCAGGCCGGTATCATAAACACTACCAGGCCCTTCGAGCTAAACACTCTTTTATGGAACTATGTAAAAACCCTGAGCTGGCTGCTCAAGTAGCTTTGGGTCCTATTCAGGATTTTGATTTTGACGTCGCTATCTTGTTTAGTGATTTATTATTCCCTCTGGAAGCGCTGGGAATGGGTTTAGAATATACTGACGCTGGCCCTCGACTAGCGTGGCAATTGCGTCCTGAAAATTTGAATCAATTAGTTCCGGCCAATGAAGCCTTGGAAAAGCTATTTTTCCAAAAAAAGGCCGTTGAGTTAACCAGGCAGATGCTTCCTAAAGATAAAAGCCTCGTAGGGTTTGTTGGCGGTACTTGGACCTTATTCGTTTACGCCTGTGAAGGTTCCCATACCGGCGGAATGATTTTAAGTAAAAAACAACTGCCCCTCTTCCAAAAATATTTAAATTTTATGTTGCCTCTGCTGAAAGAAAATATTCGTCTGCAATTTGAAGGTGGCGCCGAGATCGTTTACTTGTTTGATACGGCCGCTGGCGAATTAAGTCCGGCTATGTTTCAAGAATGGATCGAGCCAGGCCTGATGACATTGGCTGACGCCTATCCGACAAAATTGGCATACTATTCGAAAGCCACTTACCCAACACACTTTTCTAAAAAGTTTCTTGCCAGCCCATGGGCAGGATTGGGATTTGATCACAAAGTTGGCCTTCCCGAACTTTTGAAAAACAAACCAAATAAAGGATTTATACAAGGGAATTTTGACCAAAATCTGTTACATGCAGATACAGATTTTTTCAAATCAGAATTTACTAAGTTTCTAAAATCTTTTTC
>JAYSSX010000663.1:0-5543 GCA_043720315.1 Pseudobdellovibrionaceae bacterium
TTGTACTTAACCATCTCTTGCATCCAGTTAAGATCAGCCCCCGAACAAAATGTTTTACCTTCACCACGTAAAACGATACAGCGAAGATCTTTCATCAGATTTAATTTTTTGAAGGCTTCAGTGATTTCCGAAATCATTTTAGGATGAAACGAATTTCTTACTGCCGGACGATTTAAACGTACAACAGCATGATGATGCTTCTTTTCAACAAGAATAGATTCAAAGTCAGTTAGGTACATTGATTTTTTCATAAACTCTACTTTCAAAATCTACATTCTAAAAACGCCTTGTTGAATTTCGCCCCAACGTTTTCCTAAACTGGCCGAAATTCCCAAAGCTAAAACTTTTCTAGTATCTATAGGATCAATGACCCCATCATCCCAAATGCGAGCTGTCGAGTAATAGGCTGAACTTTCATATTCATATTTTTCAAGGGTAGGTTGCTTGAAATGTTTTTGTTGTTCTTCCGTCATCGTTTCTTTTTTAGCTGCTAATTGATCCATCTTTACTGTCAGCAAAACATTGGCCGCTTGTTCGCCACCCATTACAGAAATTTTCGCGTTTGGCCACATCCACAATTGTCTAGGCTGAAAAGCACGTCCACACATTCCGTAATTGCCGGCGCCATAAGAGCCTCCGATAACAACAGTGAATTTCGGTACTCGCGCATTGCTGACTGCCATAACCATTTTTGCACCATGTTTAGCAATACCTTCGTTTTCGTATTTTCGGCCTACCATAAACCCAGTAATGTTTTGCAAAAAAACTAAAGGAATTTTTCTTTGCTCACAAAGTTCAATAAAATGAGTCGCTTTCAAAGCACTTTCACTAAACAAAACACCATTATTCGCAATTATTCCTACAGGGAAACCCCAAATATGAGCGAAACCACAAACTAATGTTTTTCCAAAGTTGGCCTTGAATTCATGCATTCTACTGCCGTCAACAATACGGGCAATAATTTCTCTAACATCATAGGGAACCCGCGCATCACGGGAAATGATTCCATAAATTTCTTGCGCTGAAAACAGCGGCTCTTCTTTGGGTTGCATATTCAGGTTTTCAAGTTTCTGCCTGTTCAAATGCGACACAATTTCTCTGGCAATCCCTAATGCTTCTTCATCATCATCGGCATAATGATCCGTAACTCCACTGACTTCAGTATGAACGACAGCCCCGCCTAAATCTTGAGCACTGACTTCTTCTCCCGTTGCGGCTTTAACCAACGGTGGCCCACCTAAAAAAATAGTTCCATTATCTTTAACGATTATGTTTTCATCACTCATCGCCGGAACATAGGCTCCGCCCGCAGTGCAACTTCCCATAACAATTGAAATTTGAGGAATATTCGCCGCAGACATCCGTGCTTGATTATAAAAAATTCGACCGAAATGATCTCGATCCGGAAACACTTCTGCCTGTAACGGCAAAAAGGCCCCACCACTGTCGACTAAGTACAAACACGGCATTCCATTTTCCATCGCAATCTCTTGCGCCCGTAAATGTTTTTTAACCGTGATTGGAAAATAGGTCCCGCCTTTTACTGTGGCATCGTTGGCGACAATCACGCAAGGGACACCCTTTATAATTCCCATTCCGGTAATTACTCCGGCTGAAGGAGCTTGGTCTTCATACATTTCAATAGCAGCCAAACTAGAAAATTCCAAAAATCCTGTGCCTTGATCACACAAAGCATCGACTCGTTCTCTTGCGGTCAATTTACCACGCGACTTATGTTTTTGAATGGCGTCTTTTCCACCACCCTGTTTTACTTTTTCTAACTTAGAACGAAATTTTTTAAGGACTTCGCTGTAAGCTAAATAATTTTGTTTAAAGTCAGGGCTTTGTGTTTCAATTTTTGATTCAATTGCAGGCATTTTACGTCAACTTTTTTATATTTTGGTACTTTACCGTTGTTACTAAATCAATTTCTGCAATCAACTTTTGATCCAAATCAAAACATTGAAATTTGTTAGATAGCTCGGCCGAGTTTTTTCGTGAAAGATCTAAAAATAAATCTTCTCTTAAAACCTCAGTAAATTCGCCACGCAAACGCACTTCTGATTTAGTTTTCGCCACCATATTGAGGTGCAAAGATTTAGTCAATAAAGTTGGTTGCCCTTCGGTAAACTGTCGACCCGTAATCAATCGATTTGCCAATAAAGCCGCTTCAACGATGGCTGATTCGGATGGTTTTTTTTCGCCCGATAAAGGAATAACAACTTCTACATTTTTTTTGCCTAATTTACTGACTCGTAAGCCATAAAAAAGAGGCCCCGGCATAATCAAATCTAACGCATGGCTTAAGAATTGATGTGAGCCCTTTTCCTTCAAATTTAGAATCTGCTCTAAAAGTTGATCTTTGAGACCTTTTATCGTTATGTTTTGTTGAAAAATTTGTTTCACCATGGTTATCTACTTAAGCAAAATTACTACGATAATTCAAGCGAGGAAGCTATGAAGTATTTAAGCGCCATCATTTTTACGGCTGCCTTGGTTTGGTCATGGAATGTCATTCATAGTAAATCAGCATTAAGCAATGATACGCATTCAGGAATCCAGCAAAGACTTGCGCAACTTATTATTGATACGGTTAAAGCAAAAAAGCCGGCTGCTACGGAAATTTCGGTGGTAAAAATTTGGACTGAACCTGTTTCTGACACTGAAGTCCGTGCCATTTTTCATTATAGCTTTAAGGAACCTACTGAAGACGGATCTTTTTCAGTTTCGCGAATTTCAGGTGAAGGAATTTTAGATCATCAACCTGACGACGGCAGCGGAAACGATCGTTGGACTTTAACAAAAGTGACTACTAACAGCGATGCTGTAATATTTGAAGATGGCCTGGTCGTTACTGCTGGTAATAATACGGGCGAAGTGACGGACTCTGCAAACGGCGAAACTGAGCCCAATGCTCCGGCTACCCCTGTAGAACCAGGGGTAGGAATGTCAGTTCCTGGAACTCCCGCGACTCCACCAACAAGTTCGCCAACTCCAGTTACCCACTAAATGAATTTCCTTAACATCGACGAAGAAGGATTTGTCTTTTTTGGCGAGAACAAAGTTAAAGATAACGATGTTGGCCAACAGGCACTTAGTAGTCTTATCAAAGACGAAAATGGATCTTGGTCGACGACCATTAATGAAGAAAAATATTTAGTCGAAGCTTTTGACGAACCTATCGTAGCCCGTCACTTTGTTATTGAAGATGGAAAATACTTTGTTACCGGACTATACGAAACTAAATTCGAAATTCCATTGGAAAAACTAAGTTTTGACGAGTGGGATAGAATTCATGGACACACTTTAGAAAAAATCTCTTTCGTTTTTTCCCGCAGTGCCCAAAGCGATTTTTTTTCCTTATTAACTGAATTTGATGATGATAGTTTTACCGTTCGTGGAAAAACTTATCCCAATCAGGAATGGTTGGGTCACAATCCGGAAATTACAGAAGCCAAATTTTGGACCGATGTTTATACCATTGAAAATCCTGGCTGGGAACTTCTTCAGCCAGCGAATGCATTAATAGATATGTTACCTCGTCTCAAATTACCTAAATCTAGAATCCTAATTTTTGGCTGCGGGACAGGGGAAGACGCCGCCTATTTAGCCGAAAATGGACATCTCGTCACTGCTGTGGATATTTCCGAGTTTGCTATTAACAAAGCCAAAGAAAAGTTTCCTAATCTAAAAAATATCGAATGGATTTGTGAAGACGTTTTTAAGTTTGCTAAAGGCAAACATCAGGTTTTTGATATTATTTTTGAGCATACTTTTTATTGTGCTATTCCACCGAAGCGCCGAAATGAATTAGTGAAAGTTTGGATTCAATTATTGGTTCCAACCGGTCACTTGATGGGTGTTTTTTTCGCGATGGACAAAAGAGTTGGCCCTCCTTTTGGAGGTTCGGAATGGGAAATCCGCGAACGATTGAAAAAATCTTATCAATTTTTGTTTTGGGGTCGCTGGCGTCAATCGGTTCCACGCCGTCAAGGCCGCGAACTGTTTATCTACGCCCAAAAGTCGGCTGAAGGCCATTCGCTAAAAACTCTAGCCCGGTAGGAAGCAGTAGTGTCTATCTGCGCTGCCACCAATTAGTTACAACTATAGTGTTTAATCAAACAACCATTCGAATCCGTTGTTGTGGATGACGACAATGACTGTCCTATTCCACAATTAGGAATCGCAGGTTCGGACATTTGACACAATCCCACTGGTTTATTTTGGCAATTACAACTTTGATATGTGCAGCTGTTGGCATCAGACACCATGGCACAAACAATTTGTTCATTGGCATCGCAAGTTGGCAGTGCAAAATCTTGAATGGGACACATATTGATTTCTGGGACTTCATTTTCATCCAACAGATTTAAAAGGTAAGCTTTAAATCCTTCAATAACTGCCATCAAAGCCTCATAATTTTCTGGCTGGTCATTGGGAGTAAAACTGGAAGGGTTGCAACTGGAAAACGAATAGAACTTTTGGAAGTGTCCATTGTTACTCATTACTAATTCGGTTTGGCTGGTAACGCTATCGATGCAGGCCATCTCTGTATGGCTTTCTTTTAATTCTTTTTTGAATTGAAGCAAATTGTCTTTGTAATTTTTTAAGTCAGCACTTGAAAGTTGGGCCACTATCTTCTGGCTTAAATCAGTTTTGATGACAACGACGTCGCCATTTTTTAGCACCGCCACATAAGCGATTCCATTAAAACTATTTCGGTATCTTTTTTGTAATAAAATGAGAGAAGAATCTAACTGAGCTTTCAAATTTCCTTGATGCAATTCACAGTTACTTGACCCGTTTTCAGCCAGCGAATAGTTCACGCATAACGAACTAAGATCAATAATGTCCTCTAGTTTGTTTTTAACAACGTCAGGAACTTCCTGAGACTTTTGATCTTTCAGATGAACTAAATAAGCCGGTTCAGTCATTTTACTGCAATTTTGATAATTAGAAATTAAGACTAAACCCAACAAAGTCATTATGGCAAATCTAAGTACACGCTTTTTTGATTCCACTTTGTCCCCCAATGTATTCAACAATACTTAATAAAAGCAAAGCCTAAGCCACCAAAATGTCTCAAAAAAAGACGCTCATAGGTGGCCCTGAAGTTATGGGTGTTAATGGTCATTTTGAGCCGTATATAATTACAGTAAGTGAATAAAAAATAGCGCTGCAATCCTATTTTTGCTGATTTTAAATATTTAGATAGGCCAGCCCAATGGCGTTCAGTTGTTGATAGTAATCATCTGAACGACCATTTTATTGAAGTCACAAGCATTACAGAGTTTTTAAATATTCTAAAAGATCATGTAGTTCTTCCGGATGAGTCTTCCAATTGATACCTAAAATAGATATATTGCTGTGTCCCTCATTAGAGTTTCCATCTAAAAGCGTATTGTATAGAATGGCCCCAGAACTATTTTTGTCCCAAACAAAACCGACATCTGCGGTATCATAGTTCAAGTTTCCTCGATAGAAATAGGTGGGACGTTCGCCAGTCAGAAGCGCAGCTAAAGTAGGTACCGAGCCATTATGCA
>JAYSSX010000664.1:0-4081 GCA_043720315.1 Pseudobdellovibrionaceae bacterium
ATGTTATTTTTTATACTGACCAATATGGAAAACCACAAATGATGGATTCCAATCTAATCAGTTCTTTTCATTATTCGTGGCTGACCCATTTTTCAGATATCAGCCGATTTTCAACGGCAAAAGGTAAATCAAAGCAAAATATCGATGCCGATATACTATATCTGGGTTTAGAAAAGTGGTCTTTGATCAGTAGTACTAGGAGATCACGTTATCAAAAGACGGCCTGGGGCCCAATTGAAATGAATTTACCAGAGAACAAAAGAATCTCAATTCAACCAACAATGGAGTTAGGCGCGGGATTGCACTCCCCTTTCGCCATTACCTCTATAGAAAAAGGTTTTGAGCCAGGCCCAATGTCCTTTGGAAGATCTGCCGTTCCCTTGGTTTCGGATATTATGCTGTCTCTATTCCCCAGCGCTCAGTTGGCAAGATATCGAAATCAAAGTGGATTAAATAAATTTAAAGATTATCTAATCACACAAACCAAAGCGCACCCCGAATTAAATCATCTCAACGAAGCGCAGCTGCAACAAGAGATGATGCAGATGATTTTAAATTTAATCACCCAGGAAGCCGAATTGTTTTCAACTAAGAAGATTTTGATCACCGGGTTTTGGGCGCAAACTTTGGGTCCATTGCTGACTGAACTAACCGATCAATTTATTTACGAAAAAAGCAGCAATGACTGCATGGAAGCGTTAATGTGCATAAAGGCGACCATATGAAGAATGCTTTGTTCTCGATAGAATCGGTGAGCCGATGGTTAAAGTTTTTTATTGAAGACTATGAAAGCGCGGCCTTAGTCACTAAAGAAGGTGAAGTTTTAGAATTGAAATTCGAAACCCTGTCGGACATTGGCACCCTAGGCATCTGTGCCCAAACGGCACATAAATATTTTAATTTAAAAATGGGTGACTACGTTTTGCTAAATGACCCATACAGTGGCGGAAGCACTCTGTCCTATATGTCCTTAGTAACCCCTTTATTTTTTGATGAAGCCAGCCAAACTGAAATATTATTAGTTGTGAGAACGGGCTTTAGACCACGATTTATTATTTCTGAAAAATTAGATGAAGAGGGCCTTCGAATTCCTCCAACTCCAATCATCCAAAAAAATGTGATTAATGAGATGATTTTCGAGGCAATTGCCAGCCACCCTTTATGTCCGCAAGGATTTAAGGAAAAGATCGTTGGATTGTATACTGAAATGAAAACAAAGATTGAAATTTTCAATCGTGGATGCCGCCGGCTACAAAGCCAAGGGTTTGAAGTACTCTCCAAAAATCAGATTAAAAACATCCTAAAACTAAGCCGCGATGAAACTTTGGCGATTATTCAAGAGCTTCCTTACGTAGAAACCCGAATTGAACAAAGTTTTGATTCCGGTGAAGTGATTCGTCTTCATACCGAAATTTCATCGTCTTCAGTGACCTTCGATTTCTCGGGAACCTCGACTTCAAAATCGATCTGTTTAACGGACGCAGCTACCTTCGGCGCGTGCTTCGGTGCTTTTCAGGCCTTCTTAAAGCATTCGCTCAATTACAATAGCGGATCCTTTTCCACTCTGAATGTGGTTACGCCATTAGGAAGTTTGCTTAATGCAAAATATCCTTCGCCTATTTTTAAAGGTTTAACAGAGGGCACCTCTATCGTTGCAAGCACCGTGTTAAAATCAATGGCGCAGATTTATTCGAAAACTAAATACAGCCAAAGTGCATCGGCGCCTACGGTAATTAGTTTGAACTTTTCCGAAGGTAAATTCTTTTACGATAGTTTAGCTGGCGGAGTAGGTGCTACTGATGCCATCGAAGGCACTGACGCTTTTCACCTGTGGACGAGGAACAATCTAAAAAACTCGGTTGAACAAATTGAACAAGCTTTTCCTTTAATAGTAAAGCAATCGGGAATACGTCAAGGCAGCGGCGGTAAAGGCCAAAATCGAGGTGGTCACGGTTTAATAAAAGAATATGAGTTGTTAGCTGATGCCCAATTTTACTGGGCAATGGAACACAAAAAAAATCATCCCTTAGGTTCTGAAGGTGCACAACACGGTGACCCACCGGAAATTATTATCACTCAACCCGATGGTAAAAAAGAAAATTTGGCTGCCATTGAAGGCGTTCTGAAATTACAAAACGGCACAAAAATTTTAGTTTGTACCGCTGGTGGTGGTGGTTTCGGAAAACTGACTAGTTAATTTTATTCGACTTCTTCTAACACTAACTTATGTTTGTTTTGTGCATCTTTACCATGGTAAAGAACTTTAAATTTTGTATTATTTTGGCAAAGAACTTCTTCTTCTTCCATTTGTGACCAACCACCTAAGTCTTTAGTTTCCACTAATGAGAAGTCGGCAATATAAGTGCAATTCTTTTTTACTTTGATGACATACTGTATATCACCATCAAACTGCTTTCCAACGGAAGTGCTTGTATAGGCTGGCATAGTAACCATGGCACCTACTTTATATTCAGTTTCGAATTTTTTAATATCGGCGGCATCTTTAAACATATTTTGCCCACGCTTTACGTAACCTTTGTATGGTGTGATTTTATCTAAAGCGGTATAGATGTGTTTACCAATCACGCGCAACGCTTCTAATTTTTTAATGTCATTGGTACGTAAGGCTTGATTCAACATACGGTAACCTTCGCCCGTGTAATAAAATAAAGCGAAAAATTCCTTCTTGTTAAGAAAGCAACGCTTAGGATTATCTACCAAACCCTTTTTCTCAATTTCGTCACTAGCAGAAAGAATACTGTCAATCGAGTTCTGCATATCTGCGTCCGGACGTTTTGCATCGTCAAAGAAAGCTTTGTCTAGCAACCCATTTTCTTTAACTTTTTTCAAAAAATCATCATAAGACATAGCTAAATCTTCATCAGAACTATTCTCAATATTTAAAGCGGTGATATCTTTTCTATTTTTATAAGCACACTGAGGGCCTAAATCATAGGTGGCTTTCTTATTCACAGTCTCGAAAATTTTTGCGTATTTAATTTCGTTTGCCGCGTCGGCATCTAACTTTGCCCCTGCGTTTGCGAACTGACACAATATTGAAGTTGCTACCATTGCCGTGCTTAAAATAAATTTTTTCATGTTTTATCCTTAAAGTAGAATCAGTCCAAATTAAAAAAAATGCTTTCCAAGGAACTATGTATGCGAATGACGTTCCAGCGGAAAAATCAATAAACGTGCAGTAAATCTCGGACCCTGTCAAAAAATTGTACACAGTGACAATTTTAGCGCTCGGTGAATCACGATCATGAATTAAAGAGTAGACTATTCCTCACGAAGCGCATTTACAAAAGGCAAACTCGAGTTTTCGACGACTCGACCAAAAAGCTCTAAGGCACCTCGTACTTTGTAAGTAGTACAAGTACTGCAGCCAAATCCGCAGCATCCCTTTGCGGAAACCCCTTTTACGAGAATGACTCTTAAAACTGTTTTCAAGTCAGGCAAAACTTCAGGGGGGAAATAGCGAGAAACCATCCTCATTATTTGATTCTTCACTTCGGCAACAGCAGCACTATCTCCAGCTAATTGTTTTGCTTCTGCGTCCCGAAATAGTCGCTCTGCTTTAATAAGTACTGCTAATTGTTCGGCGCTAAAATCAATTCTGTGCGTTTCTAAAATCAGTCTTTCAAAAATATACCGATTCACAGAGTGGTACTTAAACTTCAATTCAGTTTTCTCACCCTCAAATTCAAAAATTTTAATGTTTAATTTATTTATGGCCTCTTCCAGTCTCATCGATACAATAAATGCATACTCTGGAAGCTCATAGCTTTCTTTTAATTTAAGAGCCTTCAAATAAAGATCGATAGATGTTTCCGTGTCAGTTCTTAAAATACTTCTTAGTTCTTCAATCTGATGATCACTCCATAACTCTCTTACTTTTCCTCTGGCCATTTCAGCCCAGATTGCAGATAGCCGATGGTGTACTTTTAATTCATCCGCAGGAAGCTCGGTCATTTTTGCACTTTCAAAAATTGATTTATTAGAAGTTATCGAGGATTTCCTGGTATGTACGTCTGCGCAAATAGACTTAGCCGAAGCCGAAAATGTGCCACAAAAACAT
>JAYSSX010000665.1:0-3121 GCA_043720315.1 Pseudobdellovibrionaceae bacterium
CATTAAATTTTCAGCAACCGTAAGATGTGAAAAATTAGAAAGTTCCTGATGGATTAAGGCAATTCCGTGTTTTTCGGAATCTAAAGTGGAGGGGAAGACAACTTCTTTACCGTTGATGAGGACTTGGCCTTCGTAATCTCCTTGCGGGTAAATTCCACCCAGAATTTTCATTAGAGTGGATTTTCCGGCACCGTTTTCTCCAACCAGGGCTAAGATTTCACCTTGTTCGAGTGTAATATTCACTTCAGTTAATGCCTTAACTGGGCCAAATGTTTTTGTAATATTCTTTAACTGAATAAGGTCGGACAAATTATTTTCCCATCACGTCCACTTTGGAGTGAAAACCTGTTTTATAGATTCTCTCTTCTAAATTATCTTTTGTAATTCCATAAACGGCCGTCGCTGCAGTGGGAACTTTAAAAGAACCACTCGTTACCGTCTCTGTAGAAGTTGGTTTTTGACCTTGCGCTAATTGGAAAGCTACTTTGGCTGCCATTTGCGCGAGCGGTGCGATGTCTTTTAAAACTTCAAACTGCTGCTTTCCCGCGACGATGTCTTTGATTGCAGCAAGATCGGCGTCAGCGCCAGCCACAAAAACTTTACCAGTAAGACCTTGTTCATTTAAAGCTTGTACCGCGCCACGAGCCATTCCTGAATTGTTAGCGATTACGGCCTGAACATTATTTTTATTTTGCGTTAATGCATTCTCAACAGTGGCCATAGCCGAGCTTGAGCTCCAGCCTTCGTGATTTTTTTTCATCACTACTTTAATAGCTGGATATTTTTTTAGCACGCTTTCCACACCGCGGGTAATTTCATTGGCAACCGAATGACCGGCTTGGCCCATAAGAATCACATAGTTTCCTTTTCCGTTGGTGGCTTTCACTGCCGCTTCAGCTTGCAAAACACCAACCAGGAACGAATCTTGAGTAACGTAAAAATCAACATTTGCATTTGAAATCATTCGGTCATAAGCGACCACCGGAACTTTATCATCATGTGCCGATTTTACTAAATTGGCAGCGGATTCTGAATTCACTGGCTGAATGACGAGGGCTTTTACACCTTGTGCAAGTAAGTTTTCAACTTTTGCTGATTGTGTTTGCGCATTGTTATCAGCTGAAACAACGATAGGTTCAAATCCTAATTTTTTAGCTTCTTCAATAAAATATTTTTGATCTTTTTGGTAACGTTCTTCTTGCAACGTCGAAAGAACCAAGCCGATTTTGATAGGGGCAGCAACCGCAGCTGCCGTTGTTAATATTGTTAAGGCAGTGAATAAGATGGCTTTCATTTAAATTTCCTTTTTTTGGTTATCAATATTTTTTAACTTTGTTTAATTGCTTTTGTAATTCCATTCGCGCCCAGTAGGTAGTAAGAACTGCCGCATAATTCCAAGTTAGATTTTGCGCTGAACTCATGTAACCACTATAGCGATCAATTTGCTCCGATAGAGTTCCATCCGGATTGGCGTGAAACTGGACTCTTTGTACGTAATGGTCAGCTTTAGCCATCCAACGAAGCGCAAGATTAGGATTTTTACTAACCATCTCGTTGGCCAATCTGTAGCCATATTCGGCTGCGGCTAAAGTGGCCAAGACCCAAGGATTGCCACCGTCAAAGTTTGTTCCTGCGTAAATATCTTCGGAATATCGTCCTATGGCTGGGGGCAACTGCTGAAATTTTTTATTGATAGGGTATAGCTCGGAAAAAGTGCTTTCCAGAAGATTAAAAGTTTTTTGAATTTGAGGATTTGAATAATTTAAGAATGAACCTTGATGTCCGTGAAGCACGCCTAATAAAACAGCGACATCAAGATTGGAGTGTTTAGAGTTTAAACCTTCTGTCCAGTCCAAACTAGCAAGAATAAAATCATCTCTCCCTTTGCGATCCCTCTTTCCAGAGGGTTGATAAACATGCTCTAGAATTGAAGCTTCTAATTTTCGCGCTTGCATGTCATACCAATCAGCAGCGTAAGGATCATTCATTCTTCTGGCTAGCTTTGCGCCAAGGATTAATGCTTTTCTTTGCACCATCTTGGTGTAGAAATGTTTGGCTTTGACCTCTTCCCAAAGATCGAAACAGGGTTCATTCCAGTGGTTGGAAACATACTCAAGATCAGCTTTAATAACTGTATTCACAGGTAGCTTACCCGAAAAAAGTTCATTTTTTACGAACTCAAGCTCGCCTTGATCTAGCAAAGTATTTGCCCATTGAGTAAGAACAGAAGCGCGGATTGCAGGGCCGTCGTTTTGCGGCCGACCCCAAGGGCCTAAAAACGGTGTACCATCGGTTTCAAAGATGGGCTCTCCTAAACCGGCTGAAAGTTGATTGCTGCGAGAAAATCGGGCGTAGTCATGCAAAAGATCATTCAGTAAAACTTTCTTTTTAAAATCTTTGCTACGTAAAGAAAGGCGATACACTACGTCCATCGTAAGACCTGCATCGCGGGTCCAGTGGCGAAAGTAATTTGGATTCTGATTTTGCGGGGAGGCAATGACCACCCCAGCTGCGGTGCCTGCCGGAGAAATATTTCGGAATAAAAGCCTTTCAGCAATAGCGGATTCTTGTTCCAACCACACGCCTGCTGGACGCATTTCTACTTTTTGATTCGAAATTAAAATCGAGTCTTGTAGTAATAGGCTCGAGTTCGCAGAAAATCCTATGAATAAAGTTACATAAAAACAAATTAACAAAAAAGTTCGCATTTAATCATCCCCTCATGATTTGTATAAACTTGGATTCTTTAACAATGCTTTACAAAGTATTTTTCCACGCTCGACACCAGGCTGATCCAATGGATTTAGATTAAGTGCCTTACCCAAGGCCAATACAGAAAGTTGTGAAAACATTAAAAGAAATCCTAAACTCTCCTCGTCTAGCTGATCAATTTGTAAACTAAAGTTAGAAACTCCGGATTCGGTTAAGCTTTGCTGCGTGGCCATGGCTTCGGCTTTTAACAAATCTCCCAGTCGTAATCCGACCAAAGTTTTAGTGGGTTCACAGTGGCTACTCTGTAAACGCAAATGTCCAGATTCTGAAGCGCCGGCTCGTAAAAAAATCACCAATTTATCTTTGGCTCCTTCAGCGATTTGCTGCAAAACACTGTGCTGGTCGGTGG
>JAYSSX010000666.1:0-2491 GCA_043720315.1 Pseudobdellovibrionaceae bacterium
CGTTTTGCCACTGGCGTTAATCCGATCTTGACATTACTCATGATCTTTCTCTATCGTTAAATTATGATTCATTGTGGTCAACTAATTAAATACATCTCAGACTATAACGTTTCGCAAAATCAGTCGTTAACGGCATTTTCTAATTATCTGACTTATCTTTGCGAAGAAACCCAGCCTTTTAGTGGGAAAGTTTTTAAAAACTTTGTATTTGAAGCTTTAAGTTATGTTCATTGGCAACAAAACAAAAATCAATTTACCCAAGATCTAAAAAAGTTTTTAACCGCCTACTTCAAAGAACAATCTATCGACGTAGACTTTAGCCAGTTGACTTGGCCTTCCGACATTCAGGTCATTGAATTGGATCACATAGGAGACTGTTTAGAATCTATAAACAGCTACCTGACTTACACATTGAAAGACGGCGAAAAATTTCGCCTAGTCTCAACCGGTGACAAAAAAGTTACAGCCGTTATTTTAAATACTGATCGTAGTGTCTCCATTCGCCAATATGATAAAAAATTTACCGTTCGTTCGGGAAATCTAGAACCACTCCGAGTAAACCAAGTCATTCATTTCGGTTCGGATCTGCGCCTAAACCCCGATCATTTGAATTTAGTAGAGATCGCGCCCTTCGTTTTATGTCAGATGAGGGGCACTATGAGCCAAACTCGTGCAAATCTAGTCCGTGGGTACCTATTTCAGAAGTTTTTAGAGCTTAAGGACAAACCTATTGCTAGCTATGAAAAACTGTTCGTTTACGTTAAAAAATTAGAGCAATACTTCCTGGTTAGAGAGTCGGATGAGTACTACCATGAATTGATCCAACAAATTGAAAACTCTTCATCTTTACTAAGAATGAAAGTCGAAAATAGTAACGAAAATGCCACGGAAACCCTTATTCAGGCGCAAAACTCCCTTGAAAACATATATCCAGATGACAAGATCCTGGGTCTTTTGGTAAGAGAACTCCAAAGACTTCTGAACGAAACAGGTGACCCATGGCCAAATCAAAAAGCAAACAAGTTGAATCTAAATCTGAACCTCAAGAATCATCAAATAATTTAAAGAAAAACGAAATTCGCTTGAATAAATTGATTGCGGACAGCGGTTTATCTTCACGTCGGGGTGCTGATCGTTTGATCGCCGACGGACTAGTTAAGGTGAACGGCAAGAAAGTATACGAGCTGGGAGTGAAAGTTGACCCCCTTAACGACCACGTTCTGGTTGACGGGAAACCTATCCGTAAGAAATTTGAAAACATCTACGTGATGTTTCATAAACCTAAGGGCGTTTTAACGACTATGGAAGATCCTTTGGATCGTCCGACGGTTAAAGATTTCTTAGCCGAAGTACCTGCACGAGTTTTCCCTGTAGGTCGTCTGGATTGGGATTCTGAGGGCTTATTGTTATTAACTAACGACGGTGACTACGCCAACAAGGTCATGCAGCCTAATTCCATTATTACTAAAACTTACTTAGTGAAATTGGATGGTCAACCCAAAGATGAACATTTAAATAAATTGAAAATCGGCGTCACCATCGTTGGTGGTAAAGTGCAGGCAAAGTCGGTTGAACGCATTAAACGTGGCAGTGATCAATATGCGTGGATCAAGATTGTTATTACCGAAGGTAAAAATCGTCAGATTCGCCAAATGTTCGAAAAAATTGGTTATGACGTTTTAAAACTTCAACGGGTAGCCATTGGTTGCTTACGTATTGGTAACCTTGAGCGCGGCGAAATGGTTTTCTTAAATGAAGTTGCTGCTGAACGAGTTTTCAAACCTGATCTTCCAGAAAAAATTGAAATCAAGAAAAGTTACAAGGGCGCTCCAAGATCTAGCAAACGCACTACTGACAAAAGCAAAAATGAGCTTTCAAAAATCTAGGACCCAGTCATGAGTGACCCTGCCGGTAATCGAAGAAAAATCTTCGGTATTTTGCAAGTTTTGTTAGCCGGTTTTGGATTTGGTTTTTTAGGTATTTTTGCTAAGTACGCCATTAAAAATAATCTCACTACAGGTCTATTGCTTTCCGGCCGATTTTTATCGGCTGGTTTGGTCCTATTTTTGGGTCTTTTACTTTTTAATAGAAAACTTTTGCTGACTCATCGTAAACAATTTGTAACATCGCTACTCCTTGGTCTTTTTGGTTACGCTATCTTTTCAAGTTTGTATTTTAAATCACTAGAGGGAATTTCTGTCGCCTTGGCGGCGATGTTGTTATTTATGTTCCCCTTTTTTGTTTCGCTGGGGGCACACTTTTTTTTGCAAATTAGAATGAGTCCTAAACAATGGCTAAACCTTGCCTTCGCTTTCCTAGGGATCACTTTGTTGGTTTGGGGTGACCTCTATGTTGAATCCATTCCGTCTTTAGTTTACGGGCTATTAGCAGCGATTACCTACTCGGGTTACGTTTTGCTTTCCGGCGTTTATCAAAAAGACATTCATCCCCTGACTTCCAGTTTATACGTCATTTGGGCGGCAGCTTTCGG
>JAYSSX010000667.1:0-2487 GCA_043720315.1 Pseudobdellovibrionaceae bacterium
TATTACCGCCGATAGTCCCTGTAGTGATAGCACCACCGTTTACTTTACCGGCAGTAGAAATCGTCGCTAACATTGAATCGGTAAAAGTGCCGGTTGTGATTTTAGATGTATCTAAATTTGGAATGTCGGCAGCCGCCAAAGCAGCACCTGCTGTTACTCGGCCTTTAGCATCCGTAGTTACCTTTGTGTAAGTTCCTGGAGTTCCTGTATTTGGCAACCCGCCTGTAATTGCTGCATCAACGTAGGCCTTATTAGCTAAGTCAGCAGGATTTACCGGTGCAGATGAAAAGGTAGGTTGCGCCGTAAAAGCCGCAGAACCAGGCATAATATACTGAGCACTTGTGCCCATAATGATTTTCATCAACTCGGTCATTTGTGCACTAGATAATGCACTAGCCGTTCCCGGAACACCTGCATTTTCAACGCGCAATAAATTACCGGTACCGTAACCACTAATTGTTTCTGAATCAATTGCATATAATGCAAACGGATTGTAAGTCACTTCAATCGGAGCCAATGCAATTGGACCACTGCCATCATTAAAACTATATAATATTTTTCGTTTATCAGTAGCAGCTGGCGAATAACTATTTCCTGCAGCACAAGGTTGAGTGTTTGTTGCGTTAACGACAACCGCGGATAAATCAATACTTCCACGATTAGCAAAAACTCTCTGAATAGAATAGCCACCATCTACTGAAGCCGAGGCTCGTGTACCACTACCAATTTGAAGACTAAATAAACCATTTGAAGCAGACATATCAACAGTGTGAACTTCTTGATATAAAAGACAATTTTCTGTACCTGGAGATCGTACCTGTACTAAAAACGAAACACTTGGTGCTGTTACTGGAGTTTTATCGGCCTTAACTATTCGACCTTGCAAGGTCATTCCTGCCGCTGCCTTGGCATCTGAAAAATTAAACGTTACTACTATTAACGTTATTAATGCCGCACCTGTTTTTAATACTTTGCTTAAATTTTTCATAACCTATAATTCGGACTAACTAGACCTAAACTGTAGTTCTTTTTTCCGTGCTATTTTGAGAATTTTTAGGTTTATAGATCAAAATAGAGCCATCATTGTTTCATAATGATCAAAGTATAAAATTGAGACATGGGAACCTGAATTGGTTACGGGTTGGTTCCAGTTCTGGGACTAATTTTTTGACTAAGGGAATTTATCTTTCTTTTTTGTTCATCGGTCAGTTTGTTATAAAAGGTCTCAGGGTTAGTTAGGCCCTTTTGAATATCTTGAATTAATGCCTGGTCGTTATCAACTGAACCATAATTCGATAAGATTTGAGACATTAACTCAAAATATTCTTGTTCGGTCGTTACATCTTTAGCAACTCCCTTCAACTGTTGGTAGGCTTTTTGAGAATCTGGGTTTGATTCAATGGCCTTATTTCGTTCAGTCGGGTTCACCATTAAACTTTGAGTCTGCTGAAGCGCTGGACCATAAACAGGGTCTTTCGATTGAGCACCCACTCTTAAGGGAATCAAAAATGAAATGAATAAAGTAATTTTTAAAATTCTCATAGAATTACCATCGGACTTTGGTCTAAAAACTTTATTAGTATTTATCTAAGAAATAAGAATCTACTAGACTATTATTATGAGACATACCTGGGAAACTCACCCTTGCCAAACATGTGGAGCCTGCTGTGCCAGCTTCCGTGTTTCATTTTTAAACTTAGAAAAATTTAAAACGCCATCTGATAAAACCGTCCCCCTAGGTGAAGGTATTAACTGTATGAAAGGGACTGAAGAAAAACATCGTCCCAAATGCCAAAGTCTCCAAGGGAAGATCGGAAAACATACCGAATGTACCATCTATGAAAATAGGCCTGATCCCTGCAGAAATTTTAAAGCTTCGTATGAAACTGGGTATAAAGAAAAACGCTGCGATGAAGCCCGCCATAAGCATGGGCTTCAACCTTTGACTAAGTCGGATTGGCTAAAAAAAGAGAATGTCATTTCCGAATAAGTATGACAGAATTTTTTTATGAATAAAAATGCTGTTATCATTTGTGTTGTTCTTGTCGTTTTAGCTGGTTTTGTCGGTTTTAAGTTAGGCCAAAATTCTTCAAACGCAAAAGGCAATGAAGAAAATGAAATCTACGCCCTGATTCAAGGCAAGGCCGTTGGCGCAAAAGAATTGTTACCAAAAATAAAAGGCGATCTTGTATCCTTAGAAAAAAATAAATACCAAGTAAAAAAACAGGCCGTTATTGATTGGATTACCGAGAATAATAAGAAATCGGCAACGGAGGAGAAACCTGCTTTCAACGAAGACGAATTCAAAGCGTTTATAAAAGAAAGAAACATCAATTATCCGAAATTGACCAAAAAAGAACAAGTAGATCTGATGGGTAATTTCTTGATCTTCAAAAAAATGATGAATCAAAAAAAATCTATTGAAGATGACATCGCCACTAATCAAATTGTTTGGAAAATTCCGATGACCTATTTACCAGCGGTGGA
>JAYSSX010000668.1:0-2050 GCA_043720315.1 Pseudobdellovibrionaceae bacterium
AACCGATGGATTTTGACAATCACTTGCGAAATTTCCGAAATAGGTTTTTTGCTGACACTGAAAAGTCTTTCCAGAGTCGATGTAATTAACAGTGACTTCACCATTCGCTACAATTTGTCCGTCTTTTAATAAAGTGTACTGAACTTTGTTCGCACCTAATTTAAGAAGAGGTTTTTGAGTCAAAGTCTTAATCGCTAAATTAATCTTCTTAGAAGACATTCCTTTAGCTGAATCGTAATCAACGTCTTTTGAAGTGACTTTGCCACCTTCGCTAGTAGCGACTAATTTCAAAGTATCAGCAGCAATATTTGCAGGTCCTACAAAATAGTCCGACATTCCTGGAGCCACTTCATAACCACGACATCTTTCCCAAGCTGAACTTGGACCCATATTATTAGGATAAGAAGTTGGGCAGCTAACATAAATATCACCTTGGATCTCTGAATAGGTGAAGTCATTTCCTTGCGAAAAACCTACTGCAAATGCATTTAAACCGGTTAAAAATAAAAATAAACTCGCTATTGTTTTCATAAAACTCCTTTTTATGTCTAGCCAAGGCTTTGTCCGGCTAAAGCACTTCCGCTTCCCGCACGCCTTCGGCTTTTATAAAAACAAGCGTATCTGGTTTTTTGAAACAATGTCCAATTTTTAGTTTTTTATGTAGGGCGCCATTGTTTCAAATTCTTTACTTATTTATCGTTTTCATGATTTTCCAAGCTTTAATGAACCCGTAGGCTTGATAAACTTGAAAGTCTTGAGCCAATAATTTCTCTTTTGGAGTTTGATTGTCTTCTTTCTTAGTGGTCTCTTTCCACCAAGCATTAAGAGCAACTTTGTCTAACTTTTGCTCCTTTTTCTCTTTCTTCTCTTTTTCACCTAACAAATGGCCGGCTATATCTTTTTCGCGAGTACCTTTGTTTTTGCTCATGGATTTTTTCAACGCTTCAATATCAATTTCTTGTGATTCGACATCAGGGGTAATTCCTTCAGCCTGAATTGAACGACCGCTTGGGGTGTAATAACGAGCTATCGTCAATTTCAAACCCGAACCATCACCTAACTTAACAACTGACTGCACAGACCCTTTACCGAAACTTCTTTCACCCATTACCAATGCGCGTTTATTGTCCTGTAATGCCCCGGCCAAAATTTCACTGGCACTAGCTGAATATTCATTCATTAAAACAATAATAGGGAAGTTGGTATACTTGGCTTTTTTACTGGCACTAATAACTTCCTTGTTTTTGGGATCTCTACCAATAGTGCTGACGATGTCGCCTTCTTTAATAAAAAGATCGCTGATCTTTACTGCCTGGTCTAACAAACCACCTGGGTTTCTTCTTAAGTCGATTACTAATCCTTTGATTTCTGAATATTTCTTTTCAGTGTCTACCAACACCTTTTCAAAATCCTTGCTAGAATTTTCGATGAAACTTGCCAATCTCACATACACATAGCCATCTTCTAAGTCTGTCATTTTAACAGATTTAATTTTTACGTTGCCGCGAACGATAGCATAGTCCTTTGGAGTTTCTTCACCTTCACGTACAATGGTCAAAGTTGTTTTGCTTCCCTTTTTACCGCGCATTAATTGAGATGCTTCTACCAGGCTAAGCCCTTTCGTAGAAGTTCCATCAACGCCAATGACTTTATCGCCTGCTTGAATTCCTGCCTCCCAAGCCGGCGTATCTTCGATTGGCGAAATGATGGTCAAAACGCCATTTTGCACCGATATTTCGATACCCAAACCGCCAAACTCGCCCGAAGTTTCACTTTCGAAGTCTTTGTAAATTTCAGGTGGTAAAAAGTTAGTGTGAGGATCCAGTTCACGTAACATCCCCTTGATCGCACCGTAAATTAATTTTTTGGTATCTACCTCTTCAACGTAATATTGCTGAACATAATTTAAAACTTTCGTAAAATTCTGTAAATCAGCGTATCTGTCTTCCGCATGTGCGGTTAACATTTTAATATCTAGCTTTGTACTTAAAATGCCGCAAAAAAAGAAGGATATCAGAAGTAGACCCATTTTTAATTTTTTGGATTTCCA
>JAYSSX010000669.1:0-7339 GCA_043720315.1 Pseudobdellovibrionaceae bacterium
ACAGTGCATATTTAATAATTCGATCTAGCATACTTAAACACTTCCTTCACTCCCTGTAATACGACGGGAGTGAGAAGTTTGTGACACTTAACTTAAATATTATTTTGTAACAACAACAGATAAAGGTATTGTTTTTAGCTCGTCATGTTCAATAAACTGAACCCAAAGTCGGTAATCGCCTTCAGTTGGGAAAGTGGCGTGAATCATTCCTGTATTTGGACCGCTGCCAGCCATTGGGTGAACATGAATTAATTCATCACCGTCCGGAGAAACAGCAATAACATGCGCTAAGGCACCTAAATACGGAGCCATTTTTGGCTTTTGACCATCTTCACGGGTCACCTTAAAGTTGATCATAACTGACTTGCCAGCTTTAATTTTTGTTTTATCTAACTCCAATGTTGTCAAACGATCAGTGGCTTTTCGATTTTCACCTAAAGATAAAATTTGAAGAGAAGGCTTTCCATCAACAATATTGGCTTTCGCATAGGTAGAAAACTCGGTTCCATCTGCTAATTGTCCCTGTGCCCAAACAAAATAGCTTCCATTAAACGCCAGATTTAATTCAGTTGACCACAATTTCCCGTCAAATGATGGATGAACATGGTTAAATTCATTTCTTGATGGATCGTAAGCAATCATATGCAAAATTTTAGTATGAGTTTCTACTAGATCCTTATCGGATAAAGTTTTTTGTGTTTCGGAATCAAAAACCTGGAAAGCAAATGGAATCATTCCTGCTTTAAAATTCCCCTGATTCTCAAGTTCTATTGTGATTCGACTTTCTTCACCAGGATGTGCCAAGCAAAGCGAAGACGAAAATGCGCCGACCAAAGTTAAACTAACCATCAATAACTTCTTTTTTAACAACATTGTATTCATTACTATTCTCCTTTTAATGGAATAAGAACCCAGAACATACCCCATACCGGTATGTAATGTGGAGCAAATTAGCGCAGCGTTATGAATTTAACTTCTCATTATCGCCACATTGCAAACTGGTATTTAAACATATTTTTCTATCTTTTTATCTGTTGTGTTGACAGATACCCCCTACGGGTATAACTATTAGAATATATCTAAGGGGAACCAATGCAATCTCATCAGTCGCTTACGCAATCACAGGCTCCACAGAAAAAAAGTCGAAGCAAAAATCTAGCTTCTTTGTTAAATGACTCTCTAACTCCACATGACCATAAGTCAGAACTTAAAAGAATCAGCCGAATTAAAGGACAAATGGAAGGTGTTGAAAGAATGATCTTAGAAAAAAGATACTGTCCAGAAATTGTCGTGCAAATAAAGGCCATTCGTTCGGCATTAAGAAGTCTAGAGGCCAATATTGTTGAGGGGCACCTCAGACATTGTGTCAGTTCAGCAATTAAAAGCAAAGATGCCAACATTATTAAGGAAAAGCTTGAAGAGATCGTTTCATTAATGAAAGGGCAAGGCTGATGAAAAAATTTATTTCCAGCTTAATTATTTTTGCTTTTTGCCAAACTACATTTGCTAATCACCAAAACAGTAACAACTCTTTGATACCAAAAGATATTTACTATCGCAGCCTAACGTTACAAGTTCGTAATAAGGCAGATTTCTTACTTTCTACGCCTGGTAACCAAAGCGCTATTTCCTATTCCTTTAATTTAGCTGAACCCGTATATACAGTTCCCTTACTTAATGATATGCACTCTGGAATCGATAATAAATACTTTTACCGATCTTTTTGGGACAGAATTCTTTTTGCCGACGGATCTTCGATTGATATCAACGGGGAAAAACTTCCGCTAACTTGCATTTTTATAATTGGCCAAGACAATCGATTTGCCGACAAAGAACTCTACAGCCCTTTGCTACCTGAATTTATCTTAAAAATTTATCTCGTGGCCAATGATTTTAGCTGTCAGGGCCCCATTAAAAAAGGTTGGCCTGAAACCGGCGGGAAAAAAGAAACTTGGGACACTTATCTATATTATGAAATTCGTGATCCAACCATTATGTTACCTACCGAAGCAACACTTCGATACCGCTGGAATGAGTACCATGTAACATTCCTGAATAAAGGAAACCCATGAAGTCCTTAGCCATTGGGGCCGTATTGCTATTACTTTCTTGCATTGGCTTTGCCGGACCTACTTGGTATCCGCAGCCGAAAGAAGCTTACCAATTTGGAGTATTGTATCCCAATGCCCAACGTCTACTATTTGCCTTCGATTACGGACATGCCTTGGTCTACGAAAGACTTCTACAAAACCGTGGGCATATTACGGATCCTAAAGAATTTGAAAAAGGCATATTAAAGGATGTTTTAGCTATCTTGAAAAATCCTCCGCATGTCAAAGTCGATGAAGACGACATTGCCCCTCAATATGTTTATACTTTCCCTTTAATGGTTGATACTTTTGATTGGTCGCATCTTCTACATCAATACGTTTTAGACGTATTGGCCGTCTCCAAAGATCGCGGGCCGAAAATGATCAGCCGGGTAAATGAATTATTTCAGTTCTATAATTTAGACAAATCATTAGCCATCACTGACGTATGTAAAACAATGTTGTTTATGGATGGCCACTATTTTTCCAAAGAATTCAGGCGCCAGTATCCTAGTTTTAATTTACTGATTTGGTCCTACCACTGGTTTCAAATTAGACTTTATGAAGCCTTGATGAAACCGACTCAATCCGAACGAGACTTAGCGGTTAATAAAACCGTCGATGATTTTTGGGCTTTAATTAGTGATCTACCAGATTCTGCTAACTTTGATATGATGCCAGAAACTAAAGCAGAAGCCCCGACGTTTTACAAATCATTCCCGTTAATCTCGGCATCTTTTGATAACAATCATATGTTGCATGATATTGTTTCAGATATTTTAACTTCTCCAAAAGTCCCAAGTTCAGATTTAAAAGTTACCGGTATTACTTATGCTCGAATGGCGATGGATCCAAATGCTTTTAAATCCAATCTTTGTGGGTCTTACTAAGTGAAATCAATTTCAGAACTAATCAAAAAAATAAATTTTAATAACCAAGGAGAACTCAAATGAAAATACTGACGATAATGACAAGTTTGCTACTTTATTCTGCCGTAGCTTTTACCCAAACCCCGACTGTAACAAAAACAAAAGTTATAGAACTTTCCGCACACAGAATAGATCGCCTGGTAGCGCTAGGAAAAATTGACGCTTCTTTTTTAAAAAAATTGGAAAAGATGGAAGTTAGCACTGTTCAAAATCAAGCCCCTGTTTTTTACAAAGTTCGGGCTTCTCAGACTAAACCGGCGCAAGGCAACCCAATGCAAGTAGATATTTCTTATGATGCCGATGGAAAACCACTGGCATTCCAACTTGTTGCTGGCGGAGCCCCAGGACCAGACATGGCATGGCCTGATAAGGATGCAGGGTCATTGGCTGAAAACTGTTTACATTATGTTTTAGAAAATAATTCGGATGCAAAAGTGGCGCTTTTCGATAAAGGAGCCGTTTCTTTTACCTTATCAAAAGGGTCAATTAGCGGGCAAGATGTGGCACGGGGGCAAATGACTTCCAGTTTAACATCAGAAAAATTGAATATTTATGTAAAGTTTGATGGAACATTTATTTCGGCCAATTTTACTCCGTAATTAAAAAGGGTTTTTTTGAATCAGTGTCTTTTATTAATTATTTTATTTTTGATGGGGGCTGTTGCTTGTAACACCAAGCCGCAGCACATTCCACCGGATAAACATGCAGAATTTAAGCTACCACAGGAAAAGATAGCCTCTTTGTCTTATGGTTTAATCAATGAAAAAATATTTAAAAATAAATGCATTTATTGCCATGATAATTCAAAGAAGATCGGCCTGGAAAACTATGCAGATGTCGTAAAAAATCTAAAAGGTATTAAAACTTCAGTCTTTGATGAAAAAAGTATGCCCAAGAAGGGCCTCTTGACCAACGAAGAGCTTTCCACTTTATGGAATTGGATCCAACTGGGGGCACCTAAATTTGCAAAGGATGGAAGCCCTGTCGTCAGTCCAGAGCCTATCTTGGCCACCTATGACTCTATAAATAAGAACGTATTCCAAACGTCTTGCAAAGACTGCCATAATCCAAAAGAATCGGGAAAAAGAGTTTTGCTGGACAAAGAATCGCTTTTAAACTCACCGCTAGAACTTATAATTCCTGGAAACGCTGATGAGTCGGGACTGACCTTGGCGATTGAACGTATAGACAACAAAAGAATGCCGCCAGCCAAAGACGGTTATGCTATTGTAAGTGATGAAGCCAAATTGGCCATTCGAAAATGGATTGAAAATGGGGCAAAAGATTAGAATTTAGTTTAGGAAAAAGATGTCCATTTTCTGAACAATTTCTTACTTTATTACCTGTCAATTACTTGTACATAGGTCATTGAAACAATTTATGCTATATTGCCTTAAACAAAGAGGTCTTTATGAAATTTTTAATACTGCTGTATGTATTATCATTAACTAGTTTTTCTGCGATGGCTGAAACTATATTATGCACGGGAACAACGAACCATCCCAATATGACAGCATTAAATTTTGAAATTCAGATACAGGGAAAACCTGACAAAGATTTTCCGACCCAAATTCGATATAAATCTACGATTCGATTAGCAATGCCGGATGGCTCGCATCAAATACAGGGAATTGATTTATCAGCGCCACCAAAATTGGGCCTTAATAAAATTACTTATGGCGGTCAAACTGCAAAACTTGAAATGTCATTCGCCCCTGATAACTCTTTACAATCTTCGGTCTTAAATAGCTCGCTTGCCGTCAACCTTCCTGTGGTTTGTACTATCCAGGGAAAACTTCCCACAAAGCCCGTTTGTGCCTTGGATCCAGATAAAAATAAGTCCCTATTGGCGGCTATTTTTTCCGGAAACAATGACTTGGTACAGACCACGATTGAATGCGGTGCAAATGTAAATGAAGCTGACAAAAACGGATGTACACCCATAATGTTTGCTATTGATTCAAGTTGCGGTGTTGCCGGGGAAAAGTATGTTTCAAGTTTCGGTAGCCCCAAATATATTATCGACTCTCTTATTAGTAACGGTGCTTTCGTCAACGTGACTGATAAGGCCGGCGACACACCCCTTATCAAAGCTGCAAAGCTTAACCTTCGAGATGTGTATGATTCTTTTATTGCTGCCGAAGCAGATTTTAATGCGCAAGACAGCAAAGGAAATTCAGCCTTAATGTACGCTGTATTCAATAGCAACGGTGACTCTTGGAATACTCAGAGTATTTTAGAAGGAAATCCTGATCGCAGAATAAAAAACAAAGCAGGCCAAACGGCTTTTGATATTGCAAAACATTGGCAACGAGAATCCGTCATTGATCTTGTTAAAATTCCAGATATTACAGTTGATATCGTTGGCCAAGCAGATGGTTCATGTTCGCCACTTAAAATAGAAGTCAAACAAGGCCAGGTTATTGAAATTGCACTTAAGGCAACGGCTTCAAAAATGTTCAGATTTTTATCGACATCGCTAAATTTAGATTTGATGGCCGACTATGGTACGACAAAAAAGCAGATCATAACCGCAGATCCTTCTGGTAAGTTTTCTTTTTCCTGTGGGTTTCATGGATCAAATTCGGTATCGATTGGGGAAATTACAGTAAAGTAAAATAGATACTTTGACTCTCAGCAGATGTTTCCGAATTTTTGCTTTCTTAATTGACTACCTTTTCGGAACTGCTACTAATTAAATTTTATCTGACATTGAGATTTTAAGTCGCTTTCGATTAACTCATGATTCAATTTCAGAGGCCAAAAAAATATCAAGTAGCAGCTCTTCCCTAAATCATTTGGAAATTATTCCTTGTCCATTTTTTCTTCCATCATTTTTTGACACTCGTTTTTCCCCATAATTTTTTCACATCTTTTCATCATTTTTTTCGAACACATTTTTTCAATTTTGCTTGTTTTCATACACTCCATCATCATGCCATGCATATCGGCCATATTCATTTTTCCGGCCATCATTCCATGTTTACCCATCATCCCGTGCATTCCCGTCATTCCACCGGAATTTCCTTCAGTAGTGGCTGAAGCCTCACTGCCATGCTGATGATTTGATTCGCTGACCACAGGCGAACTTGTGGGATTGGTTTTTGAATCGCTTTCTGCCGCAACCGAAATTACGAAACCTAAAATTCCCAATGTTAATACTAAATTTTTCATGAACTGTTTCATTTTGATCCCCTTTTTATCAGACTTCATAAAGAAAGCCTGTTTTGACAATTAAATCCTGACAAATTGCCCCTTAGAAATGACAATAAGTCTCGTCATTTTCAGCGTATGCTACCGTAATCGCGGTGAGGCTTACCCAACCACAATGCCATTATTAAATGCAGAGTTCATACCGATTTCAAGGACAGCCAATGTCACTTTGTCGATGGATTGTTCGATGGTATTTGGCCATTTGATCTACCTTCGAATAAACATCTGTAGTGGGCCCGGCCCGTGGGCCTTAAATTCGCATAGATAGATTGATTCTAATGAAAATCAGTTTCCGACCATCGATGGCCCTTTTGATATGTCTTTTAACCCTTGGCGATGCCTTTGCTACCAATATGAAGTTAGATGAATCCTACATGTACAAGATGTTCACTCGTTTTCAAAACGAAATGGTTACTTCTAGCGGGCAATATCGAAAGCTGGCTGACCTAAAAAAAGATCCTCATTCCCAAAGTAAGGATTCCCCTGAACAAAAACAACTTCTAGCTTGCACCCAATTTTTGAATCCTATTTTGAAAAAAGACAAAATTCGTATCGATTATTTCACCGGTTACGCCGACAATTTCCGTGACCAGACGCACGACTCTATCGAGATCCGCGGGTTTCGCGCCTCTTTGCTTAGCCCCTGCTCTGATCACCCCTATCACAAACTTTGTGGCTTTCGCCCCATCAACGGCAACCCATTTCTTCTAGCGCGAAAAATCGTTTCTAGTTCGGGATTAGAAAAGACGATTGAGATCGAATTTTATGATGCTGGAATTTCCGACAGTGACATTTATAATCGCGCTCGCATCGTTGAACAGAATGCAAAAAGTGAGAACGTGCGAAGGCAATTCATCCAGGCCCTAAAATATACGGATATTCTAGCTTATAGTGGCCATTCGCGATTTGGTGGCGGACCCGATTTTTACCCAGAACACTTTTTGCCCTCAGGGGGCGACGATGTTGCCTATTACACTAGCGATAAAAAAGGTGTTAAAGACATGCTTAACGGATTAGCAGCTCGTACAGAAAATCCTTATTTAATCTTTATGGGTTCGTGCGACTCCAAAAAGCATTTTTCAAAGACTTTAGCGCAGGCAAAAAATG
>JAYSSX010000670.1:0-3267 GCA_043720315.1 Pseudobdellovibrionaceae bacterium
GGACAAACTAACTCTTTAATTTAAGTAACCTTCTTCCTTCAGCCAATTCAATTTTTTGAGTTGCAAATTTGAAGTATAATGGAATATCGCGACGATTCATTTGATCGACTTGCATGCCGCCGTGTTCCTTTTTCTAGCGGTAATAATTTGATGTGGATTTCCGATTTTGCGGCAACATCTTCAACTGACATCCCGCGAGCGACTTCAATTTCGAAAGTGCGAAGATGCTTGATAATGTCTTCGACTGCGCAATTCTTTCGTGCCATAAAGGCCCTTTCGTGTGAGGGGAAGCTGGACATTGCCTTTATAGATAATGGTGATGTTTTTTCAAAAAACTATCCGATTTCAGTACAGACAGTTCAGCGTGAGGAATTTGTTTTAATTTCCAGTTCCGAATTTTACTTAGAAAATATTAAAGGCGGTCATTCTTTACAAAAATTGAAGTCACTTCCCTTTGTAGATTATTTAAGCCACGCCCAAGTTGCCCGCATGTGGTTTAAGCACCATTTTGGTAAATCTATTATTGAATTGAAAGTCAACTACAGCGCCGAAAGCGTCCGCGCAGTTTTAAAGGCCGTTTCATTGGGTGTGGGGATTGGTGTTGTTCCAACCCAGTTGGTTGTAGCAGAAAAAACTAAATTAAAAATAATATCCACGGAGAAAAAGAACTCATAAATCAGATATCGTTGACTTTGCCACTTTCAAAAAAAATTGACCTTTACGGGAAGGACGTTTATCGCCTTTTTTAATTCTGTAAAGTAACTGATTTTGTAAAGGCATAAATCTATGCGAGGTTTTTATTACCGACACAAACGTGCGGCAGGACGCTGTAGCCCAGAAACGCCCATCGGAGAGTTTTGAAAACAAAATGTGGCCGGTGGAATTTGGTTTACTTCGAAGGCGGCAGCATTTGTAGGGGTTGCATTTTGAAAAGAAATAATCAGAAGCGCAGCTAAAGGACTAAATGAAAAAAGAATCGCGAACTTGTGCCGAAGACGTGACAGCATTTAAATGCTCCTGGGTTAAGCCAAGTAATAGAATATCAAAGCGGAAGCGATAATGCAAAAAAACCGATTTGTTTGATCTAAATTGAGAATCGATTCAAATTGAAACATTGCCCTGTAAAAATATCGAAATTAAATAATCTTCATCTTTTTTAATTGGGCATCATGAAAATGGCTAAAGAAAGTTAACGCCAATAGGGCGCCGATCAAAGCCAAAAACATATCCCACTGGGTGTCCCATACGTCACCTTGAGTTCCCAAAAATGCTTCGGCCCCATCGCCAGTCAGTAGTGCCGTTCCCCCTTCAATAAGTTCGTAGATCACACTTAGACTGACACAAATGCAGGTCACTAAAAAAAACAACCAGCCCTTTCCATTAATCACCTTTTTACGAATTAAAATTTCCCTAGCGATTATAGCGGGAACAAAACCTTGAAAAAGGTGTCCTAGGCGATCGTAATTGTTGCGGGCCTGTCCCAATAGATCTTGCACCCAAAAACCAATCGGTACTTCAGCATAAGTAAATTTTCCCCCAACACAAAGGATAGTGCAGTGGAGAAAAATGAGAACGTACAATAATTTTGTCAGTGGAAAAGACCTGTGGGTGGTCACGGCAGCTATAATTCCCAAAAATACTGGAGCCGTTTATATAAACCAAGTGAATCGATCTTTAGGTACAATTCCCGCCCAAAAAAGAACGAGAAGAACTAATATAAGAATAACTAAAGGGAACTTTGATCTCATATAATTAAATTGAGCTAAAAACAGGGCAAAGTCATTGGCAAAATTCCTTTAAGGCCAATTGCACGGAACTTTAACAATTGTTATCCTATTGGTCTATGCCCAAATTTAAAGTTCTTCCTTACGATCCAAATTGGCCGGTGTTGTTTGAAAATTTCAAACTGAAAATAGAAGGTATTGTCGGCGAAAATCTGACAGCGGTCTATCACATTGGCAGTACTTCCGTAGAAGGCCTTTCAGCAAAACCTGTCATTGATATTTTGCTGGCCGTTTTTTCTATTGATGAAGCCGACAAACTAAAAAAAAATTTGAAAACGAGGGGTTTGAATGGCGCGGAGAATTTGGCATTCCGGGACGTCGATACGTAACTTATAATGATCCGCAGTCAGGCGATCGAAGTTGTTACATTCATATTTTTGAATCTTCCAGTTTGCAATTGGAAAAGCATTTAGCCTTTCGCGATCTCTTACGTAGTAATTCAACTATTCGGAACAGCTATGAACAGATAAAACTAAAACTTTTTGCCGAATATCCTGATGGAAAAGAAAATTACCAAAATGGAAAGTCCGATTTTATTTCAACGACAACAGCATCGGGCCTTCTCGATCCCGAGCATTTTAGAATCCCCACACAAGTTTACGTTTGGATTGTTTGTCGAAAAAACGGACTGACCAAATATCTATTGTTTAAACGTGGTCCGAAGTCTGGTGGTTTTTGGCAAGGGGTTACCGGGGCTCCATTTGCTGCCGAGCCAGCAGAAAAAGGAGCTTCACGCGAACTTTTCGAAGAGACGGGGATTGGTCCTAATAGTCCGGTCGAATATTTAAATTTTAGTTACACTTTTTTACTAATGGGCGAATGGAAAAAAGCCTATCGACCCGAGGTCGAAAAAATTACTGAAGTGGTTTTTTATACTTTCGTGGAAGAATTAGTAGCACCGCAACTTAGCCACGAACACGAACAGTTCAAATGGTGCAACTTTGAGGAGTGTCTTCAATTGCTAAAATGGCCAAATAATAAAAAGTCCTTACATATACTGCATAAAAAATTAAGCGATCTCGCCTTCGGTGGCACCCAAAATATCTTCGGCTCGCCAGTTAGGCAAGTCTTGAACCAACTCGGCAAGAAGTTCATCCATTTGATTTTGCGCAGTGACTCTTTTTCCCCAATTGGCTGACGTGACCCCGTCAGCCAATTCACGCCAGCCAGGTGATAACATCAGGCGACTTCGTAAGGCCAAGGTTAACAAATCTGCCCAAGTCGGCTGACTAAAGGTAAAATTTAAAGCCAGCGCTTCGCCTCTGGCTTCGGTGCTGTGCCACCAGCCACGCGGTACAAATAATAACGAGCCAGGTTTAAGGGTAAACTCACGTCTTCCCTTTGCGGGCATTTCATCCGGCATTTCATTTTCTGCGTAAGAGGCCAGCTCGGGATCCAGGTCTTGCCCGATGGTAAATCTTTGAGTGGGATTTTCAACGCTAGTATTCGGTGCTATAGACCATTGTTTTGTTCCGTGAATCTG
>JAYSSX010000671.1:0-2424 GCA_043720315.1 Pseudobdellovibrionaceae bacterium
TTCTTCTTTCTGATATTTTTAGCAAAGGTAAATGCATTAAGAATAATGCTTATTGCGAATAAAGCTAAGACTGCGCTAAAAAAAGAAGCAAAGGGCTGGGTCCAGGGGTTGTCGTAAGCCAACTGTAGTTGAAAAGCACAAGAAAACAAAACTACAGCCCAGGTCAAAAATCTAAACAACGATCGTTCGCGTCGTTCAGCCTTGTCGTTCGTTGGATCTAGATTTGTCTTTTGAATGGTTAATGAAACGCCGCAATTTTGGCCCAAACCATGATAGATGTTGAGAAGGCCGAAGAGCAGTGAACCGGCAAAGAAAAGGGTTGGAGAAGAAAAAATAGGTCGTAGGGGTTTATTCAATTGTCCGACCACGTGTCCAAAAATCGAAATAATGATAAAAACGAAAAAGACGGTGGCAATTTCATATTTATAGTTTCCCAAGATGCTGTTTTTGCGTCTGACCCAGGTTTTTAATTCGGGAACCATTAAAATAAGGTACAATGACATTGGCACATGCAGCGTATTAAAAAAAAGATAGTCACGGATTAAATAGAGCGAAGTTCTTTCTGTAACATACAAGGAAGGCTTGTAAGCAAATAGTAAAGTAAAACTTATGAAAAAAATATTTACTGCGAAAATAAAATAGTCTTCGTATTCAGAACTAAAAATAAAGGTTTTATTTTGCTTTGCAGCTTCCATAAAAATATTCTATCCTTTGTTGGTATTGAATCACAAATTAATTTCTACAGGAGAGTTTTTATACCGATTCCGGTTTTATGCGGATTTTCACGCAGACCTTCAGAAATTCATGCCTGGTATTCGATGAGAACTTATCAATAGACACGATATTAGTTTTTGGCTTATCATTTCATTTTGAAACGATTTCAAATCAAAAAATTAAGCGACCCTAATTTATTAATATTGGGCCTCATTTTTATCGCTTTCGGTATTGTTATCTTTGTATTGTCTTACGTATCTAATTTTGCCGGGATTATTGTTTTGCGCGGCGCCGGCGTGGGCATTTTTATATGTCTCGTAAATTTAATTGCTCGCAAGTTAAAAAAATAATCCTGATATTGTAAAGCTGAAAGTTAAAATGAGTTCACATAAGGAAATCATTCGGAAGTATTTTTCGCTTTTAGAAAACTTCGCAGATTCGGCTTCAGAATTTTCAAAAGTTTCGCATTCTGAATTTCAGCTTATTCCTTTGTGTATTAAACCTCCTGTTACTTGATTCAAGCTGAGGTCCGATTCCCAATCAGCCTTACCTGCCTCCAGGTTCTGCCGTTTATCTTGCGATGAGCAAGAAGATAGTCCAATTAGGAAAAGTAAAACTAAGAAAAAAATGTAGTGCATTGATCCTTCGTATAACTTTCAAAACCAGATGGCAAAATTTTGCTGTCTCTAGATTAATACGTAAAAAGTGTGAATAAAATCCAATGTTTTTGCGCCAGCATATGATCGCGATTTTTGCGCTTTTTGATGCGCTGGGCATTTTGGTTCGAATACTTGTCAGATTGGTGCGCGAGACCCAGAAGTAGAAGAACCGAGTTTAGGTGCGAAAGCGATTGTGTTGGAATTCGAGGTTGTCGAGGTAGTTGAGCCTATCGCTCTGTTCTCAGAGGACCTCCGAAATTTGGTCGCCGAATCCGGAAGCTTCAAGAAAGTTGCAGAAGTCATCGGCGCTTCCGAAGCTTTCGTAAGACAGAATTGTATTGAACGATAACCAAACTCAATCAAATCGGGATGAACGTGTTCGATCAAAAACCTTATTTTTTGCTATTGGTGAGGCGCTGCGATGAATGGTCAGACGTCTTTACAAGAACTAAAAAAGGTGTTGGACTTGTAATGTGAAAAAAACTTTTCAAAGTGTTGTCTTGTTGGTCATTGTCTGTTTCATCGGAATTTTTTTGCCGATGGCGAAAGCTGGGGCCACCGATTCTTCGCATGATGAATCTAAACTCATTAAAGCAATTTGGACGCTCAAGGAAGATGAAGCTCTGAAGATTATCGCAAAAAAAACTGACGACTTAAACTTTCGAACTCGCTCCACGGGGCTCACACCGCTCTTCGCTGCGATTCAAACAAAAAATATTAAGGTCGTACGCGCTTTACTCGACGCCGGAGCTAACCCTAATCAAATAGATCGCAACGGTTGTCTTGCTATTCACCACACCAAGAGCGAAGAAGTTAAAAATTTGCTGAAAAGCAAAGGCTCCTGGAGTTGGCTATGCACCGAAGTCGTGGATCCAGAGATGCCAGATGCTAATTACTTCGCGGTCAATGGATGCCTGAAGCCAAACCCCGCCGAAAAGGTTCTCGCTCGCAAAATAAATGACATCGGGTTGGATCTTTACCGCGGTCAGGAAACAGAATTTGCTATTGGGGCTTGGAAGGCGGCCGCGCACTTGGATTGTAAATACCTTCT
>JAYSSX010000672.1:0-4566 GCA_043720315.1 Pseudobdellovibrionaceae bacterium
CTAACTGCTGTAAGTTGAAATTTTTCACAGCGAAATTAAACCAAAGAAGGTCGAGAAATATAAAGGAAACTACAGAAGCAAAAAATGCTTTCAACATAAACACCTCGATTGATTTGATTGTATGTGTAACTATATACCTAAGTCATTCTCAACGAAAGTAAGTTTATGAATTTAAATATATGGTTTTGTGGTTTCATAACTGCGATTGTACTTTTTCAGTTGGTTTCCATTCCAGCCCTCATTTTAAAAAAAAATGATTTAGCTGATGTTTTATGGGGTCCCGCATTCCCTATTTGTGCTTTTGCTTCTCTTTGCTTTAGTGGTCAATGGGTGGAAAAGCAGACTGATTTGCGTTCTATGCTGATTTTAAATTTTGTTACCATTTGGGCGATCAGACTGTTTCTGCATGTCGGAGTAAGAAATTTAAAACATAAAACGGAAGATGTTCGATATGGAAACTGGCGCAAAAAGTGGGGAAAGACTCAGGTGTGGCGCTCTTATTTACAAGTTTTTGTATTGCAGGCTTTTATTTTATTTCTATTTTTAATTCCTGTTTTATTAAGTTTCAGTTCGGAATCAGTTACGATGGGATTTTTCGCTTGGATGGGTGTCGTTATCTGGGTTGGCGGATTTATTTTAGAAACGGTCGCCGATGAACAACTCAGAAGATTTAAATTAAATTCAGAAAATCGCGGCAAAATGATGACTACTGGAGTGTGGAGTTGGTCACGACATCCTAATTATTTTGGAGAGGTTACACAATGGTGGGGAATTTGGCTGATGGTTTGCGAACTTCCTTATGGCTGGTTGTCCATAATCGGTCCAATTGGAGTGAATTTTTTAATCCTAAAGGTTTCAGGAGTTTCGATGTTAGAAGATCTGATGAAAAATCGGGCCGGGTTTGCCGAATACTCATCTAAAACTTCGAGATTTATTCCGCTCCCACCTAAATAGTCTGATTTCAACTGTGCCGCAAAAATTAAGAGGTTGCCGCTCAATTTGAAAATATGTTAAGAATTTGGTATTTCAGGAGTTAATATGTTGCCACTGATGCAGCCTCTAAAATTAGGATCTATTGAAGCCAGTAATCGTATTTTTATGGCTCCGCTAACTAGGTCAAGGGCTTCTGGAGCCGACGGCAGAACCCCCAATCAACTGATGAAAGAAATGTATGTTCAGCGGGCATCGGCGGGATTGATTTTCAGCGAGGCAACGGCCGTTTCTGCGATGGGAGTGGGTTACCGAAATACTCCAGGGATTTGGTCAGACGAACACGCAAAAAATTGGAAAGTTATTACTGATGCAGTTCATGCGGCTGGTGGGAAAATGGTTTTGCAGTTGTGGCATGTAGGTCGAATTTCAGATCCGTATTATTTGGATGGTCAATTGCCGGTTTCTTCAAGTGCCATACAGCCTGCCGGACATGTTAGCCAAATCCGTCCCTTGAAAGAGTTTGGTACCCCTAGGGCATTAGAATTGAAAGAAATTCCACAGGTCATAGAGTCGTATCGAAAAGGTGCTGGGTACGCAAAACAAGCTGGTTTTGACGGCGTGGAAATTCATGGAGCGAACGGTTATCTTCCCGATCAATTTTTACAAGACGGAGCTAACAAAAGAACCGATCAGTACGGCGGCCCAATTGAAAATCGCGCAAAATTTTTGTTGGAATCTGTTGATGCTGCAATTTCGGTTTGGGGTGTGGACAGGGTAGGAGTTCACTTGTCGCCGCAACCTTCACCGTCAATTCAAGACTCAAACCCAATGGCCACTTTTGGTTATGTGGCTCAGCAATTGAATAAAAGAAAAATCGCATTTATTTTTGTTCGTGAAGCTGAGGGCCCCGGGCGAATTGTCCCTGAAATTAAAAAATTATTTAAAGGTCCTGTGATTGGAAATGAAAGATTTTCGTTCGATTCAGCTGAAGCTGCAATCAATCGTGGTGAGATTGATGCCGTGGCTTTTGGAAAAGATTTTATTGCCAATCCTGACTTGGTAAAAAGATACCAAATTAAAGCCGATTTAAATAAGCCAGTACCAGAAACTTTTTATGCAGAAGGTGCCAAGGGATATACTGATTATCCCCAATTGTCCTAATTTTCCCGTCTGGTAGTTGCCAGTGTGACGTAATTCATAGTCCTCAAGGTATATCGATTGCAATTAAGTGAGCAATTGTAACCGAAAGGATATTTATGAATCATAGCGCCACTTTCCCTGATCAAATAGAAAAGCACAATCAAAGTACCAAGGAAGCTCCTTTAGTCGATTTGACTAAAACATTTCTTGCGCCGGTGGAGCAAGTTTTTGAAGTCTGGTCAGATGCTGATTTGATATCTAAATGGTGGGGTCCAGATACGATGCGGTGTACTTTTGCAAAAAATAATTTTAAGGTGGGTGGAAAATATTTATTTTCAATGCAAAGTATTCAAGATGAACGAAAAATAATTTGGTCAACAGGCGTCTATGAACAAGTTCTTGAAAACAAAAAACTTGTCTTCAGTGTTCTTCCTGCCAATGAACATGGCGATATCATTACTCCGCAAGAAGCGGGATTTGAGGGGCCATGGCCCAATAATGGCCAATCCTATGTTACTGTCGAATTCGAAGCTGTTGAGAAGAACAAAACCAAATTGCATATGATGCATGAAGGACTACCAGCACATATGCATGACGATTGCGTTAAAGACATGAGTTCCAGTCTAGATAAAATTAAAAAGTTAGTCGAAAAGCACTAATTTATCAGCTACGATTATTGCTAAGGAGTTCACTAATGACTCCTTAGGAGTTAACGTGTCGAAAAAAATCATATTCTATTTACCTGAATTATTTGCCGATTGGGAAGGCGCATTTCTACTTCCTGAATTACGTGAAGTTAAAAAAGATGTCGTTGTTGTCAGCGAAACGGGAAATCCAGTTCAGTCGATTGGTAAACTGACAGTTAGTGTGGATGCAAGCCTGGATAGTGTTAATCTTGACGATATTGAAGGCCTCATCCTTATTGGCAGTGATAGTTGGCCTGATCCGAAATTAAACAAATCAGTTTTAGTTTTGGCGAAACAGCTGTATCACAAGGGAATTTTAGTTGCCGGGATTTGTGCGGCTACGGTGGCGATGGCCAAAATCGGTTTATTAGAAGAAAAAAAACATACCAGCAATGATTTAGAATTTTTGAAAAAATATGTACCGTCATATCATGGCGAAAAGAATTTTCAAGAAAAGTTAGCTGTGCGTGATGGAAATTTAATAACTGCACCGGGAATTGCGCCAATTGAATTTACCTTAGAAGTTATGAACTACTACGGCATTTACTCAGAAGCAAAACGGAAACAGTGGTTTGCGATGTTTAAAAATGGAGTCAAACCACCTAAAGAATTTTGGACCAGTCCGTGAATCATCTCGAACACAAGTTTGGTGCTCTTTTACCATTCGAAATTGAAAGTTCAGTCAGCGAAAAAATTGTAGACTTTGTAGTGAAAACGCAGAAAACAAATGGCGGTGCTCGAAGTCTTCAAGTTTTAAATGTTCAGCAAGAGGCTTTTTGGAAATCATTTACATTGATGTCTACAGAAAAAGATATTCCCCACAACGGGCAACCGAAAGGTCTTAGTGATTTTTGGGAAAGACATCACACAGAATTAGATTGGCAGTGGATTTCTTCAGATATAACCGATCTGGTAAAAAACGAAATCGGTAAAATTCGACCTCTTTATCATCATTTAAACCGCGTAAAGATATTGTTGCAAAATCCTGGCACTACAGTACCTATGCATCGTGATCCGGTAGCGGGATCAGTTTACGGGGGACAAGTTTTTAGTCCCCCAGAACCTGGAATCGAAATAAAGGTAAATACCTACCATAAAGATCAAAATTTCTTATGTATTAAAATTCCGCTTACTTCGAAACCTAAAAATAATGGTGAGCCACGGCTGGAAATCGATGGAAAACGATATCGATACGAAGTAGGGAGAAATTTCTTTTTGCTAAATGAAATTGAAATGACCCATGGAGCAGCTCCTGTGGATTTCTATAGGGGAGTCATTTTAATTGATGGTCTGTTGAATATGGAGGCTGTGAAATCGTTACAGCTGCGTTCCATTCCTGTAGTTAATATCTAAATTAATTTTAAGGTTTACTTTTAAATAATGGTTTTAGCTTTTCTTCCAAAAACTGAGAAACCGTTCTTACTTTGCGAGATAAAATTCTTTGTGGTGGGTATACAATATGAACTGGAGCGGGCTCTAAACTCCAGTTTGGTAAAACCTGAACCAATTCCTTGGTTTCAAATAAATCACCAATGACTGAATTGGGAGCCAAAGTTATGCCCAATCCTTTCTTTGCTAATTGAATGGCGACGCCTTTGTGATTCATTCTCCACATAGCATTAAACTGAACGTTTTCTTTTTTGACTCCATTGGTTACCACCCATTCATTCCTTTTACTGGATGGCCCCACCGGAAAATAAATACATCTGTGGTCACTGATTTCTTGCGGCTTCTTCGGGGAACCGTATTTGTGAATATATTCGGGAGAGGCAATAAACACAAAATACGATTCCCCTAGATATTTAGC
>JAYSSX010000673.1:0-8608 GCA_043720315.1 Pseudobdellovibrionaceae bacterium
CCTTTTTTTTCTTTGCAACTTTCCGCTAATGAAGGCTGCAGTTTTGAATCCTGCCATTTTAACAGCGTGTCGTAAATTAAGTTAAAAAGATAACTTTGAACAGAGCTGTTTTCAAAGGGAGAGTAATGGACGGGTTCGTTGCTAAGATGAAAACGAAATATGCCCGTGTCCCAATCGGCGGCACGAGATGTCGTCGCCAACAACAATAAAACAATCAGCCATTTCAAGCTTAAGCCTTATCCAATTCCATCTTTGCAATTGTTTGCAATTGCATGTTGGTAGTGCCTTCATAAATCTGACCGATTTTAGCGTCGCGCCAAAATTTTTCAGCAGGGTATTCTTTGGTAAAACCGTTTCCGCCGTGCAAATCAACCGATAATGATGTGATTTTTTCAGCCGCTTTTGACGCAAATAATTTGGCCATCGCCGCTGATTGAATAAAATCTTGTCCGGCATCTTTTAACCTGGCTGCATTGTAAACCATCAATCTTGCGGCTTCTAACTGAGTCCGCATATTAGCCAACTGAAATTGAACGCCTTGAAATTGGGCAATCGGTTTTCCAAATTGTTCTCGGGATTTTACATAATTTAAAGCGGCTTCGTAGGCGCCTTGAGCGATTCCCACCATTTGTGCGCCAATTCCTATTCGACCTTCATTTAAAGTTTCGATAGCAATTTTGTAACCTTTGCCAACTTCGCCAAGAACATTTTCCTCGGGAACTTCGCAGTGATCAAAAAGGAGTTCGCAGGTCGAGCTAGCGCGGATTCCTAACTTATCTTCTTTTTTTCCTACAGAAAAACCTTTAAACGATTTTTCAACGATAAAAGCAGTGATCCCTTTATAACCAAGGCTTGGATTTAAATTGGCGAAGCAAATAAAAACGCTGGCTTCTTTACCATTGGTAATCCACAACTTGTTCCCGTTAAGAATATATTTATCACCTTTTTTTTCGGCTTTCAGCTTCAAAGCAAAGGCATCCGAACCGCTAGAGCTTTCGGATAAAGCATAGGCGCCCACCCAGTCCTTCGACATTTTAGTGAGATAGTTTTCCTTTTGTTTTTCAGTTCCCCACTTTAAGAAGGCATTCGTTACTAAAGTATTTTGAACGTCCATTAAAACGCTGACTGACCCATCCACTCGGCCCAATTCTTCAACCGCTATACAAGCCATAGTAAAAGTGCTGCCTGCGCCGCCGTACTTTTCTGGAGACTCAACTCCCATTAAACCCATTTCGAAAAGTTTTTTTACAATGTCAGATTGCATTTCTGCTTTTTGATCCATTGAGTGAACATGTGGTTTGATTTCTGATTCGGCAAAACTTCTGACGGCTTCGCGAAAAGCCTGTTCGTCATCAGAAAGTAGAGTTAAAGCCGGTCGTGAATGGGTTTCGTTAGACATAATTTGCTCCTGTTAATCCGTATTTAGAAAGTTACGAGGTGATCTCTATAAACGCAAGAAATGACTGGGTTTTCCATGTAATATATTGCAAAGCAAAATTTTCTGCTGCTCACTTTGGCAATGAGTGATTGCCGCTAGACAACAGTCCTGATTTTGTTTAGCGTTAAATACTATGAATACAGAACAAATGATCATTCGGCTGATCTCCTTTTTCGTACCTTTCCTTTTCGCGCTTTGTTTTCACGAGCTTGCGCACGGATTAGTGGCTAAATGGAAAGGTGACAATACAGCTGCTAGGATGGGGCGATTGACGATGAATCCGCTGCCACACATGGATTTTATTGGAACTTTTTTGTTGCCGGTGATCACTATTGTGACAGGATCCAGTTTGTTTTTTGGTTGGGCGAAACCGGTTCCTGTGAACGAGCGCAATTTAAAAAATCCGAGGGTTGATATGTTTTGGATTGCTTTGGCCGGGCCGGCGTCGAATATTCTTTTGGCTGTTGTTGCTACTGTAGTTTTGTGGGCGCAAGTGCATTTCTTTGCAGCAGCCTTAGATCCTGCTACATTCAAAGCCATACTCAATTTAATTGTCACTTTTATTTCAATTAATCTGTTCTTGGCTGTCTTTAATTTGATCCCAGTTAATCCTTTGGATGGCGGAAAAGTTTTAGCGCGGTTTTTGCCTGCAAGTTTAAATAATAAACTTGAAGAGAATCAGCAGATCATCAGCATCGTTTTATTTATGTTGTTGTTAAGCGGAGCTATGCGATTCCTTCAAATTCCAGTTTTATTTATGACGGAAGGATTATTAAGAGCGGCGGGACTAACATGAGTTTACCGCGATTAATGAGTGGGGCTCGTACCACGGGTGCCTTGCATTTTGGAAATTATTTTGGAGCCGTTAAAAATTGGGTTCAGTTGCAGTCGCAGTATCAATGTTATTTTGGTGTAATGGATTGGCACGGAATGACGACGGCTTACAAACTGTCCAGTGAAATCAATAGTTGGAATCGGGATATGTTTGCCGAACTTCTGGCTTGGGGTATTGATCCTGACAAGCACACTTTATTTATTCAGTCCATGGTTCCTGAGCACATGGAGCTTTTTTTTATTTTTGCGAACTTAACTCCAATGGGTTGGTTAGAGCGAGTTCCTACTTGGAAAGATGCTGAGGAAGAAGCCAAACAAAACGACACTCATAACTTGGGACGTTTTGCTTATCCGGTTTTGCAGGCTGCTGACATCGCGATGTATTTCGGAATGGTCGTTCCTGTTGGTCAGGATCAGGTTGCACATTTAGAATTAAGTCGGGAAATTATTCGCCGGTTCAATCATCTTTACAAAGCCAAACTCCCAGAACCCAAAGCGCTTTTGACAGAAACTCCTGTCGTGGTGGGTTTAGATGGAAGAAAAATGTCTAAGTCCTATGGCAATACGCTTTACATGACCGAGGATGAAAATGTCTTACAGAAAAAAACCAATGCTATGGTTACAGATCCGGCTAGAGTTCATCGTGAAGATAAAGGCGAGCCCACGCGTTGTCCTGGGGTGTATCCGTATCATAAATTGTTTTCATCAGCGGAAGACTTGAAATGGGTTGAAGAAGGTTGTCGTTCGGCGGCTATAGGATGCGGAGATTGCAAAGCCAAGTTACGTGAAAATATTAATAACTTGTGTTCCGGTCCCAGGGAAAAGAAAAAAGCGCTTTTGTCGGAAAAAACTAAGTTGGATCAGATTATTAAGGATAGTAATCAAAAAGCCCGAGCGGAAGCCCAGAAGAATTTAAAAATAATTAAAGGATATATGTCACTATGAGTTTAACGATTCAACTGCCCAAATTTGAGGGGCCCTTAGCTTTGTTGCTTTATCTTATTCGCAAAGAAGAAATGGATATCTTTGATATTAAAATCAATGAAATCACTAAACAGTATTTAGAATATATCAAAGTTATGAAGGAATTGGACATCGAGTTGGCCGGTGATTTTATTTCGATGGCTGCAACCCTGATTCATATTAAATCGCGTTTGCTGCTGCCTCAGTATGATGAAAACGGAGAAGTGGTAGAATCAGAAGATCCGCGTAAAGAGTTAGTGCAGAGATTGTTAGAGTATCAAAAGTACCAAGAAGCTTCCAAATCTTTGTACGAACGTCCGCTGTTGAACCGGGATGTTTGGGTGCGTGGGTACCGGGAAAAATTGGACATGAAAGAAGAAGATATTATTCTAGAAGAGAATGCTCTGTTTTCATTGATCACCGCTTATCGAAATGCCGTTCGTTCAATTAAAAAACGTGTGCATCAGGTGGCTGCAAAAGCGCAAAGTATCGCTTCTAGAATTATGGAAATTAAAGACCGTTTAATCATTGGCAAAAAAGTGGCATTAAGTGATTTAATCGGAGGCATGGTCGAAAAAAGAAAACAGGTTTTGATTACTTTCCTTTCTGCTCTGGAATTAGGTAAAATGGGATTAGTCCGTTTGTTTCAGGCCGACAATTATCAAGAGATTTACATTGAAGCGATTAAACCCATTGAAGATGGATATATTTCTCGTGTTGAGGAGTATGATTCGCTGAAGGCTGATGAAGTTGCTTCGAAAATGATGGAAGAGGCTTCCAAAATCGGGGCGGACGAAGTTGATTTGATGTTAAATCATCAGAAACTGGGTTCGCCCATTGATTTAGCCCAGTTAAATTTGGGCGACCAAGTAGATTCGTCAGAAGTTAACGAAGCCGGTGAGTTGGTGATTGCTCCAGCCATTACAGACACCGAATTAAATTTTATTGAAGATGAAAAGTTCGATACCGAAGTAATTGCAGATGAGGAAATGGCCACTGATGAAGAAATTCTTCAAGCTGAAAGTGAACTACGTTCTGAAAGTGAAAAAGGAGACATGAATGTCTAAAAGAAAAAAAGGGCAGAAAGCCGAAGAGTCGGATATTTTGCAAGATGCGCTTGCGTTGGAACAAATTTTTGAAAGAGCTGGAGAAAAAGACCAGTCCGAAGAAAATTCTGAAGACGCTGTTATGGAATTGTCTGCTGCAGCCGAGGCCGATGAAGAAGTAATTGGCGCCGTAGAGACTGACGTTGATGAAGTGGAGGCTGAAGAGTCTGAAGAAGAATCCGAATTAGCCGGTTTTGAAGCGACAAATATTTTTACTGAAGAAGAGCCTCACTTTTTGCCTGATATGATTGCCGAGCCTTTGATGGCGACTGAAGCTGTTAACGTTGAAGGTACCGAATTAGATTCCTACGAGTCGGCGCAGATCGAGGAGCTTGAGTTTATCGAAGATGAACGAGTGCAATCTATTATCGAAAGTATTTTATTTGCGACAGATCGTCCCGTTTCTTTGGCTTCGATTAAGTTAGTTTTCAAAGGGACTAATGTAAAAACAGAAAAGATCAAACGAACTCTCGAGCGAATCGCCGTTGAATATGCCGGAGCGGATCGTGGCGTTGTAATGGAAGAGGTGGGCGCGGGATTTCAATTAAGAACTAAAATGGATAATATGGAATTTTTGAAGCGGACTTTAAAGGCGAAACAATTTCGTTTGTCTGGACCGGCTTTAGAAGTATTGGCAATTGCCGCCTATAAACAACCATTAGTTAAATCTGAAATCGATGAGATTCGTGGTGTAGAAAGTGGTCACTTGTTACGTGCCCTTATGGAAAAAGGATTGGTCAGTTTTGAAGGTAAAAGTGATTTGCCCGGTAAACCTATGCAATATGGTACGACTAAAAAGTTTTTAGAAATCTTCGGCCTCCGTAATTTAAAAGAATTACCAACCTTGTCGCAAATAGATGAACTTCTGCCTGAAGGTATGAACGAAGAAGAGGTCAAAGACAAGGCGACGCTAAGTCAATTAACCGATTCTTTATCGCAACAAATTGGTTCTAGTTATTCGGATGGCGAAGAAGAGCTAAATAAGATTGCAGATCAGCTCAATGTAATCACGACCAGCTCTGATTTCTTTGAGCAAGAAAAAGAACGTCAAAGAATGAAACGAGATTCCGAAAAAGCCCAGGGAATTCGAGACGCATTGATGATGAATGAAGCTGTTTCTAATCGCGATAAAAATTGGTTGGCAAGATTTGAAGAGGCGTTGCAAACGGGCGCTAAGTTGGTTGAAGAAAAAGAGGCAGCTCCTGTGGTGGTGGCCGCGGATGCGATGGTACTTGAGGGTGAACTTAAAGACCTCAGTTTCGTTGAAGATGAATCTTCGACTGAAATTGATGCCGGTGAATCTACTGAGGCTGAATATGAATTATCAGAATTTGATGATATTGATCCTGATAAGGATGTTCAAATCTGAAATATGTAAAAATCGGCCTTTCTGTTTATGTCGTCTTTCATCTTGTTGTCGTAACTGTTTTGGCAAATGGTGGTTCTTTTTTAGGACGCCAACTGCAAGCGTGGATTTTGCCCTATGGAAATCAGTTCGGATTTAACTCCAGCTGGAATTTTTTTTCCCCGGATCCGGCCCATACAATTTATATTCAATATAAACTATATGAAAACGAAGATAGTGATCAACCATTACTGACCGGATTCATTCCTGAAGGAAAAAATAAAATTTCTGTCAATTCAGCCGAAAGAAGAACTCTCTATTTTGCCAGATATCTTTTGTTGGATACTAGTCGAATCGATAAATTTCTTCTGCCTTGGCTTTGTGAGATGAATAAGGCCGCACATTCATTGGAAATTAAAAATGTTACTGAAACAATTCCTTATCTGGACAATGCCGTTTTCAACACGGACAACGATCGAGAAGTGTCGAAGTCTTATGGAATGAAGTTAGTATGCCCGTAAATAAATTGATTGTTTTAAGTAGAAAATTAATTAAAGGCTGGGAGCAGTTTTGGTTTAAATTTGATGCCTCTTTGCCGCTGTCATTTATTCGGATTATTCTTGGCATCATCCTCTTATGGCATTCCATCGACCGAAGTCAGTTTTTGGATATTTATTATAAGGATGCCGGCCTAGTTAAGCGGGCTGATTCTTTATTGTTGATGTTGGATTTCTACCGTCCGCATTTTTCGTTTTTTATTTGGCCGGAAAGTACGATTTCTGTAGTTAACTATCTTCTCATATTTTTAATTGTTCTTATGATTCTGGGGGTCGGTGGCCGGGTCGTTTTGTTTTTAGTCTGGTTTGTTAACTTGTCATTTATGCAACGAAATTATGCCCTCTTGTTTGGTGCTGATTTAGTCGCAAATATATTTTTGTTTTATCTAATGTTTACGAATAGCGGACGATATCTTTCGATCATGCATTTAATTAAAAAACCTAAAAAAGTCGTTATTTCAGAATTTGATTTGGTAGTAACATCGGCATTTGCGCGACTTATTCAAATTCAATTATGTATCATTTATTTCTATACAGGGATGGAAAAGCTTCGAGGCTCCAGCTGGTGGGATGGCACCGCTTTGTGGACCGTATTAGCAAATCCGCAGATGGTGCTATTTGATTTTTCATGGTTGAAATCCTTTTCTTGGTTGATCGTCGCTGGAACGTATACAACGATTCTTTTTGAAGTCTATTTTGCACCATTGGTTTGGAACAAAAAAATGCGGCCTTATATACTTTCAGCAGGGGTAGTGTTTCATTCGGGAATTGGGATAGTAATGGCTTTATATACCTTTGCCTTAATTATGATTGCACCTTATTTCCTATTTGTTGATTTAGTAAAACTTGAAAAAGTACACTCGTATATAATGGCTAGGGGTACGGTGCTACGTAAAAATCTCAAAATGAGACATATACTAAAGTAATACGATTAACTGCCGATAAGTATCTCCATGAGACACTACCTTAATCGGGCAATGAAATTCACATTAGGAACAGTTTCGGTATTGGTTTTATTGAGTGGTTTTGTTAACTGTAGTTCCTATTCTGAAGGGGATCCTTTTAACAATTCGTCCACTGGTGAAAATGAAGATCCTTCTTCCATGACAGCTAAGGTTGTTTTAAGTTCGCAAATGCGAAACATCGATACTTACGTTGATGAAGATCAAATTCAGTTTGGTGGTGACTGTTTTGCCGGGCTTTATGTTGATAATTTTATCGAATATTCGATGCAGAATCAGGCGACCAAGTTATATGAAGTACTTTCAAATAGCACAGGAGAATCTCCTACGGTTCGAACCGATGCTCGTTGTAATTTAGGACATTTTTACGTTATTATTCCTACGGTAAGAGTTGCCAAAATGACTCCCGGGGATATCTACCGAATCAGTTTGCGAATCGTTAGTATCGATTCTACTGGGCAAAAGGTTTATAGTAACCGGTCTGAAACGGCTATCGTAACTGTCCGCCAATAGTTTCTAAAATCTATCTTATAAATGCTAAAGTAGTTACATTTACTTCTGCGAACTTTACAGTAATAGAAGCCACATCATCCATGATACACCGAAAATACAGGTCATCCACGGCCCTCGGTGGGTTTCTATTGCAGTAAAGTTCACTTTCGCAATCCAATCCAACTCATTTAGGAATTTTAAAATCAGAATTTTGAAAATTTTGAAATATTTGGTGAACTGAACTATCTGCCGTGTATGATTTTTTTTACAATATTTTAAAAAAAGACGGGTGACTATCGAAGATCTTTCAATTACTAAAGATCTTCGACGGCCATGGATGGCCGGCTGTGGTCGGTGAAGCAGCTGTGTCTTTAGTAATTGAAAGATCTTCGATAGTCATAGTTATATTAAAATTGTAAAAAGAAAAAGCCTAGGGCCAGGTTTCTTCAGGACTCTTGATCCATTTGATTTTCTGCAGATCCAGCTCGCGCAAATGATTCGATTTTTGATAAGTCGATAAAAAAGAATCATCTAATAATTGAATGGTTGTAGCCCATGGAATGGTTTCACACCAAAATTGCGTCCACTTGGAGCTTGTTAATAATTGGACGAAACTATTTGTAAACTTAGAATTCACAGTTGAGTTTTTGCTAACAGCTAAACCCATCAAGATAAAATTATAGGATTTGTTTTTCAGTTCATTGATCGTGTTAGGTTTTTTAACATCCTTAGTTTGATTTTGAATGGCATTCAATTTTTCAATAGCAGAAATATGCGGCAGTGGCGGCTCGGTATCATTTAATTTAACCGAATAACTCCATAGTAAAGGTACGAAGTTATCATATTCGTTAAAGAGGAAATCAGGATTAATGATAGTATGATTCACATGCAAATCTTCTAGTCCGTCCAAA
>JAYSSX010000674.1:0-4236 GCA_043720315.1 Pseudobdellovibrionaceae bacterium
AAAGTTCTTTGATCGTTCCTATGTGGCCGAAATAAAGTCCTGACTGAATACTTTCTACTGTTGATCTTCCCAAGGCCTGTTCCATCGCAGTGATTTCTACCGAAGGCAGTTTAGCCGTATTGTTTTCCAGCGCCTCCATTGAAAGTTTAAGACCCGCCACGATTGATCCACCTAAGTATTCTCGATCTTTCGAAAGTGCACAAAAAGTCGTGGCTGTACCTAAATCAACAATAATCATATTTCGTTTCGGAAATAATTTTATTGCCGCTACGGAATTTGCGATCCTGTCGGCACCAACTTCAAGTGGATTTCGGTAGTTAATTTTCAAACCGGTTTTTACACCTGGCTGCAAAACAAATGGATTTACATTAAAATATTTCTTGCAGGCATTTTTAATCGAATAAACAACATCAGGAACAACACTGCAAAAAACAATTTTTTCAACTCTAGAAGGATCAAATCCGTTTTCACGTAAAACTGATCGCAAAAAAATTCCGACTTCATCCGAGGAGGCAGAAGCCTTCGAAGTTCTACGAAAACGGAGTTTCAATTTTTCATTCACAAATACCCCGCCGAATATTTGGCTGTTACCAACATCTAATGCAATAATCATAAAATTACCTCTGCAATTTTGGAAGCCAACTGCGTTTTTGAATCAGCGTATTGCTGTCTACCACTTTTCGAATACAGGTTAAATAGAAATTTTCCTCCTTTAATATCGTTCATGTCGTTATGAATAACCCAATCGCAATCCGCATTTTTAAACAAATTGCTGATTGATTCATGTTTTTTGTTTTTATCTAAAGTGCTAGTCAGTTTAAAACCAATTAGCTGCATGTCCTTATTTATTGACTGATCTTTAACTTGATTAATCAGTTTAGGATTGGGAACCAATTGAAGATTATAGGTTTGTTCTGATTTCAGTTTACTTGGTGTCGAACTGCTTTCAGATACATGAAAATCGCTGACTGCTGCAGAATGAATCACGAAATCAAAGGAATGGGTTTTTAAAAGGGAAAAAAACTGTTCCTGGAAACTACTAAATGTATCAAAGTAAGTTATGTGAATTGCCGTTGTCTTATCTTGTGGCAAATATTTTTTCGATTTAATGGCCAACATCAAATGGACATCATGACCTTGCTTTTCTAGCTCTCTAGCGATTAAAATCCCGGTTTCTCCGCTACTAAAGTTAGTTAAAGTGCGAACATCATCTAAAGGTTCTTCAGTTCCACCGGCTGTAACCAAAATTCTTTTCTTTTTTAAAGATCCAAAAGTAGATTTTGCTGCGGTTAAAAGGTGATCTATATTTTGGTCTTCTAAAGCTCTTTCAATTCGGATTAAAATGTCCTCAGGCTCTATCAATCGTCCTTGTCCGATTTCTTGACAGGCTAAAGTGCCTTCACCAGTTTCTAAAACCGAATAACCGTATTGATTTAATTTAGCAATCGAATTTCGAGTCGTTGGGTGTGCATACATCGCTTGATTCATAGCCGGGGCTATTAAAAATGGCTTTTTGAAATCATGTGCTAACGACAGTGTCGATAACAAATCATGCGCAATCCCTGCAGTCAGGGTGTTGATGTAGTTTGCGGTAGCCGGAGCAATGATGATCAGATCTGCCCACCTTGCTAGGTGGATATGTTCCATCGCCTGGCCGTCTTCGTAAAGATCAGTGTGGACCTTGTGCCCAGACAATCCTTCCAGTAACGGCCTACCTACAAACCTTAGGGCTGATTCCGTGGCAACGACTTGGACATTGTAATCTTTTTTTACCAAAGCTGATATCAAAGTACAGGTTTTGTAACTGGCAATTGAGCCGGTGATTCCAATGAGAATATTTTTTCTTCCATTGCTCATAGGGACACCTCGCTTTTGTTGCTGAATTCTTTTTCGATATTATCGATGAGTCTTACTTTTCCTAAATAGGCCGCAATAAAACGTCGGTTTCCTACATCCTCTAAGTAATCCACTTCAAAACCTACATTTTTTAGCTGGGTCTTTGCGATCTGAATGTCTGGTTCAAAACGCATGATCGAATAAATAAGAGGGGCCTTTTCAAGCTGCTCTGGAGTTAACCTTGAATTACGGGAACTCATTGCCAATCCATTTTCATATCGTTTTGTCTTTACCGGATTTAATTTAATATCCATAAAAAAGGTCGAGATCATTTCTTTGATCAATATCAGCTGCTGATAGTCTTTTTCTCCGAAATACACTTGATTTGGAGACGTAATATTAAAAAGTTTCATAACAACAGTTAATACTCCGTCAAAATGGCCAGGCCGGATTTTTCCGCAAAGGATCTGACTGAGTTTGCTTTCCGAAACTTTAAATCGGTATTGATCGGCATACAATTCTTCGTATTTTGGCAAAAACAAAACATTGACGCCTTGGTCTTGTAAAACTTTGATATCTTCTGACAATGTATTCGGATAATTTTTAAAATCATCAGGATTATTAAACTGTGTTGGATTAACAAAAATACTTACTATAGTTGTAGAATTACCAAGTATACTTTCTTGTACTAATGAGACATGACCCTCATGCAAAGCGCCCATGGTAGGGACAAACCCAACCGTGCCGGATAGGTTTTTGCGGAAAATTTTCATTTCGGAAATAGTTTCAATTATCTTCATAGATAACTTTCTTTCTCCGTGGGAAAGGCTTTGCCTTCCACCTCTTGGTGAAACTGGTTCAAGCTGTTCAAAATTAAATAGTATCCATTTAAATATGTTTTTAAGAATTTAGGTTTAAAGTGGGGATTCATTCCCAACATATCTTGTAGGACTAATACTTGTCCGTCAGTATCGACGCCAGCTCCAATGCCAATGGTAGGAATTGATAAAGCCGCCGTAATTTTTTGCGCTAGCTCTGACGGCACACACTCTAATACAACCGAAAAGCATCCTGCCTGTTCTAATTGTTTTGCGGCCTCGAATATTCCTTTAGCGTGGTCTTCATCTTTTCCTTGGACCTTGAATCCGCCCAGCATGTTAACTGACTGTGGAGTTAAACCTAAATGGCCCATAACCGGAACCCCAGATTCCACAATGTGTTTTACGATCTCTAGATTTCCAACAGCACCTTCTAATTTTATCGCGTGAGCACCGGCTGCCATCAATTTTTCGACATTTGTCATTACCGTGTCTAAACTTTTTCGGAAACTTAAAAACGGCATGTCGGCAACGATAAATTTTTTCGGTGCACCCTTAGCGACGGCTTGAACGTGAGTGACCATCATATCCACAGTGGCCGGAAGTGTAGTCGAATGACCATGCATAACCATACTTCCCGAGTCGCCCACTAAAACGCAGTCAATAGTCGATTGATTAATAATTTGTGCCGACCAAAAATCATAGCAAGTGATCATCGATAACTTCTGCTGTGCTTTTTTATGATTGGCAAAATCTTGTATCGTTAACATAGATCCTCTTTTTTTTCGAATGGGCTGGTTTCGATTTGCTGTTCAGGTGGAATTTGCGTGAGATTTACAGCCGAGAAATACGACTGCAGAAAACCTTGATAAATGGGTTCAAGTTCGGTTCCTTGGATGTCGGAAAGATGAGATGCAATTGTTTTAAAATCTTTTCTTAGCAGGGGGCCTGAAAAAGCATGCTCTGGATTATCTATAATTTGATTAGCAACTTGTTTCAGATAAGGATCTAAAATTTGTGGAGACAATCCAATCGCGACAAAATGTTTTTTTGCCAGCATCCACAATAAAACGGTAAAATTGCCACTCATTACACAAAGCGCATGGTATCGCCTTTTATCTTGATTACTGATGGTTTGCAATACGTTGGGTAACGGAAAAAATACCGTACCGGCTGGTTGGTCAGTAACAAAAGTAATGGATTTATAAAATTTTAAATCAAAAGGATTGTGGCTGGCGAAACTCATCAGCGGATGAATGGAAATGCAGTTTCCAAAACTAGATAGAGCTCCGGAAAAATGAAAACAGCTTTTTTCTTTCAAAATTTTGTAACGGCCATAGAAATCGATTAGGGCGTCATCTTTAATAAGTAAAAAAACTATATCGGAGGATTTAATGAGATCCAGAAGGTCAGATTCTGATTGGTTATTTCGCGACCACTGACTGTATTCAACAGAAAGTAGTTTGAGGTAATTGGATAAGTGGAAAGCTGCTTGCCCGCTACCAATAATTAAATGTCGTTTGCTATTCATTTTCACCATAGGTACCTGTCTATAAGATCAAGTCCACGCTCTATGCGTACC
>JAYSSX010000675.1:0-1503 GCA_043720315.1 Pseudobdellovibrionaceae bacterium
TTTCCCTGAAAGCCATTTTGTCCTGAAACCATTGGACGCGCGCTTAATTTCTTGGTCAGCTGATTTTGTCTAAAGTCCCCTTTTTTATCTAAAGTCGAGTTCTAAAAGCAACTCGCCCGTGAAACCAACTTCCGGAGTCCTGATTTTATTCGTGCGATTCGTGATTTTTGTTTGAATCAAAGCCACTCTGCCTGAAACAAAAATTAATTGCTGCGCGACCTCAACCCGCGAAACCGAAAATTTTTGTTCCAACATCCCCGGATAGTAATGCGCTGAAAAACTTGCGTTTGAAAAATTGATCGCTTTTACATTGATATTTCAGCATCGGATGTTTATCATAAACCAAGCAAACCCGAGAATAAAGTTCAATGAGCTGAAGTTCCCTGAACTACACTCTAAACAACTCTATGATTGGTTTACTATTTCATTTTCCAACTACTTATTCCCATTATTAAGCTATTTGTGCGTCCTCTCAGAAAACCTTAATTTGATGATAATTAAAAGTGACAAAAAAATTCCAATCATTCCGGGTCGGGGACTGGTTACGGCGATGTCCAATAAATTGCGATTGGATTATTTAAATTCGCATTCAATACCCACCGGGGAGATTTCAAAAACAGACCTTAATATTCAAAACATTCAAAAAAACATTGAATCCTATATTGGAACAGTTGAAATACCTCTAGGGATAGTCGGTCCGCTTTTGTTTAAGACCGCTGAAGAAAAGGAAGAGCTGGTATATACTGCGGCAGGAACCCTCGAAGGCGCCCTCGTCGCAAGTATGAACCGGGGAGCTAAAGCGATTAGTTTAAGCGGCGGTTTTACCGCCAATGTTCTTTGGCAAAAAATGACCCGCGCACCTCTTTTTATTTTTGAACAAGAGAAACATGTATCAATTTTTGAGTCATTTATTAAACTTAATTTCAGCGAAATAAAAAAGAAAGCCGAAGATTATTCCAATCATGCCAAATTACTGGAGCTTGATTGTATCTCATTTGATAATATTGCCCATGTAAAATTTACCTACACTACCGGCGATGCTTCGGGTCAAAATATGACGACCACTTGTACCTGGCATGCGATGATCTTTATCGTCGAAAAATTTACCCGGGATACCGGCATTTACCTCAAAGATTGGATACTGGAAGGAAACGGATCTTCTGATAAAAAAGTTTCCAATTATTCAACTACCAAAGGCAGAGGAGTGAATGTCACAGCGGAGTGTTTTCTGAGCGAAAAAGTGATGAACGAAGTCCTCAGAACCAGATCCCAAAAGATGATGCAGGCATTTTCACCGTCCTGTAAACTGGCCAAAATAGACGGAATGTTTGGTTACAACATAAATGTAGCTAATGCGGTGGCCGCCATATTTGTAGCTACCGGTCAGGACCTGGCTTGTATCCACGAATCAAGTGTCGGAATCCTGAACCTTTGCCCAACGGGCGATGGACTGCATATCAGTTTGAACTTGCCCAATTTGGTGATCGGAACAGTCGGCGGCGG
>JAYSSX010000676.1:0-7051 GCA_043720315.1 Pseudobdellovibrionaceae bacterium
GGAATGTTCACGAGAGGCAGCCAGAATGGTAAAGGAATAGAAGTGACCTTTGCCAACAGCATCGATATTCCTGTCACTCCACCATCGATGAAATTACTAGAAAAAAGAAAACCCTTCAACCCCATGCCGGCAGCAAAAACTCCAAGGATTATTAGAAAAATATTTTTTGATTCTTTTACGGCTCTTATCATATCTCATTAATAACATCGGACCCTTAGGAGGGTCAATATTCAGTTATTTTTTCGATGTGCGAGAGGGAGAATTATTTGCGGAGACTCTCCAAATCACATTGCCACCGTCATCAGCAACTAACAAAGATCCGTTGTACATAACAGCAACGCCGACTGGTCTTCCATAAAGGTCACTCGGTTTGCGGAAGATTTAGCGGCTCCTCGTTGGATGTACGTAGCACCAAACGGAGACGTTTTTGTGTCTGAATCAAAGTCCAATCGAATTACCTTACTCCGTGGAGTAAGTGGGAATGGCGATCAATCCTGAAAACAATTCTTTGTGGACAGCGGTTAATGAACGCGATGATATCGGTGAAGATCTGGTTCCTGATTATTTGACCGAGGTCAAACGCGGTGGTTTCTACGGCTGGCCTTACGCTTATTTTGGTCCAAACCCGATCCTCGATTAAAGGGGGCTCAGATGGATTTGGTTCATTTGACTTTGATTCCCGATTTAGGTTTAGGAGCACACACGGCATCACTGGGGCTGACCTTTTATGGTCAAAAGATGTTTCCTGATAAATTTCATAACGGAGCGTTTATTGGTCAACATCGCTCATGGAATCGTAGCGAGTTTGTTGGCTACAAAGTGGTTTTTGTTCCCCTCGAGAAGGGAAAACCAACTTCGGCGGCCGAAGATTTTTTGACGGGGTTTATCGCGTCTCAGGGCGAAAATGATGTTGAATCCTTAAGGTACTGTCGGGGTTTTATCTTTTGGCCAACCTATGACCTTGCTAAAGTTTTTTACTTTGTGGGTTATATCGGGAGCAGGCAGCACCGGCTCAGGTGGAGCCGCTTGCAAAACCTGAAAGAAAAAAGAAATGAAAATCAACACGTATAAAATTACAATGGCTTTTTTTTCTAAAAACGTCGGCGTGTTCACAATGAGTCCTCTTCCTTGGATTTAAAAAACTAAATGCAAGAAAGAGTCTCACCGGTGATCGACTTCAATCCTAATTAGCCGGCAAAGATGCGAATCATTGCCACAGTATGGGGAAAAATAGGACTCAACACGCAACCTGGAACAAAAGGCTAACTATTCGGCCTCTTCGTCAGATTGATCATCTTCTTCCAATTCTTCTTCATCTTTTTGTACCGGAGCCTGTTTTGGATGTAATTTTAAATAATCTTTAACTTTGACAGCATCAGGAGCCAAAATCAGCAAACACTGCTTACCATCCATTTTGGGAGGAGCTTCAGGACCAGCAACATCATTTAAGGTTGCGATCACTTTATGCATAAGCTGGAATCCCAACTCTTGGTGACTTAACTCACGACCCAAAAAGCGCATACTTACTTTTACTTTATCTCCATCCAAAATAAATCGACGCGCATGTTTCATTTTAGTCTCGAAGTCATGCTGGTCAGTTCTTGGACGCAATTGAACTTCTTTAATCTGAACAATGACCTGCTTTTTGCGAGCGGCTGTTTGCTTTTTCTTATTCTCGTATTTCCACTTGCCGTAATCCATTATCTTACAAGTGGGAGGAGTTGCCGTCGGAGCGATCTCCAAAAGATCTAATCCTTTATCTTCAGCAATACGAACTGCTTCCATTACCGTCATTACGCCTAACATCTGGCCAGCGTCATCGATGACTCGAATTTGCGGAGCACGAATTTCTCGGTTGACCCTTAAACCACCTTCTTTTTGTGGTTTCCGGTCGCGATCATTTCCTTTACCTTTGAATTCTGTTTTACGTTCGAATGGTCCGTTAATGGGAGCCTCCTAGGCCTTGAGTTTGTCCTTGAAATTGACTTTGCAAGTGACGGTTTTTAATGTCATCCAAAATAGTTTGGACAACGGTTTCTTTTTTAATAAAATTATGCTGACTGCCATCGCGTAATCGCAGGGATACCGAACCTTGCTCGGCTTCTTTATCGCCAACAATAATCATGTAAGGCACTTTCAGTAGCTGCGCCTCGCGAATCTTGTAGTTTAACTTTTCGTTCCTCTGATCAAATTCCACTCGAACACCCTGTGCGGTTAAAATTCGTTTTATATCATTGCAGTAATCATTAACCCGATCAGTGACATTCAGAATGGAGACTTGCAAAGGCGACATCCATGGAGGCATGTGACCCGCCGTGTGCTCTAAATAAACCCCAATAAATCTTTCCAACGAACCTAAAATCGCTCGGTGAAGCATAACCGGCTGATGGTCTTTGTTGTCTTCACCGACAAATTTTAAATCAAAAGCTTTAGGAAAATTAAAATCGACCTGTAAAGTTCCCAATTGCCACGGTCTATTGATAGCATCCACAAACATTATATCTAACTTTGGACCATAAAAGGCGCCGTCACCAGGGTTGATCGTATACTGCAAATTGAGCCCCTGCAGAGCTTGCTCTAAAGCCGATTCGGCCTTATCCCAAACGTCTTCACTACCCATTCTATTTTCAGGACGAGTCGAAAGAAAAATTTTGTAATTACTCATACCTAAAGTTGTATAGACTTTATTTAGTAAGGTCATAAAACCGGCAATTTCACTTTGCAGCTGATCGACGGCACAGAAAATATGGGCGTCGTCTTGGCAAAATGATCTTACGCGAGTTAAACCATGAACAGCTCCGCTTTTTTCATAACGATGTAATCGTCCAAAGTCGGCCATTCTCAATGGCAATTCCCGATAAGAATGATGAGTCGATGCAAACAACAGACAGTGACTTGGGCAATTCATTGGTTTCGAAGCAAAGTCGCGCTCGTCAACTTTAGTAAAAAACATATTATCTTTATAATTATTGTAATGTCCCGACTGATGAAATAAATCCACGTCAAATATCTGCGGAGTGATTACCTCTTGATAACCATTTTGAAAATAAAGTTCGCGCATGTATTTTTGAAGCTCATTATAAATCACGCTGCCTTTTCCAGTGAAAAACGGCGACGCCGGAGCAAAAGGATGAAAATAAAATAGACCAAGATCTTTACCTAACCGACGATGATCACGTTTTTTTGCTTCTTCCAACTGATGTAAGTAGGCTTCTAATTCTTTTTTATCGCCATAAGCAGTTGCATAAATTCGCTGTAACATCGGGTTTTTTTCATCACCACGCCAGTAAGCGCCAGCTACCGACAATAATTTAAAAGCCTTAACTTGACCTGTGCTTTGCACGTGGGGCCCACGGCATAGGTCAAACCAATCGCCTTGATGATAAATACTGACTTCCGCCGATTTTAAATCGCGAATGATTTCAACTTTGAAACGCTCTTTCATGTTGGCAAAAGTCTGTATGGCCTTTTCTTGCGGCCAAACTTCTTTAACAATCGGATAGTCCTTAGTTACGATCTCAGCCATCTTTTTCTCAATTGCGGCTAAATCATCTTCGGTAAAAGTTTTCTCGGAATCAAAGTCATAAAAGAATCCGTTATCAATAACGGGACCGATAGTGACCTTGATTTCTGGCCACAACGATTGAACAGCTTGCGCCATGATGTGAGCACCACTATGTCTAATCACTTCATTGGCTTCTGGCGATCTTGTTGTGATTAGCTCAACTTGTGAACCATCTTTTAAAATCGTTCTCAAATCTTCAACTTCTTTGGATTTGTTAATTTTTACGCCGAGAGTTTCTTTCGCCAGTCGGGCACCAATGGATTGAGCCACTTCTAAAGCAGAAGGTTCATGGTCGAATTCTCGGACTGATTGATCTGGTAGAAAAATTTTAATTGTGCTCATATTTATTTCTTCATCATATAAATGTAATTATAATTGTATTGCATGGACTAGAAGGGCATTAGACTTGGCAAACCGTAACGGTGCCAGCTGTCGTGGTCGTTAAGGTGAACAATAAAGATAATTTTGAAGAGTTCTGAGGCATGACTCAAGCTACGTCTAATAGCGTTGAAAATCAAGTTAAAAAAGTTTTTGGGGCGTATGAGCTATTTTTTAATTTCATTTTTCTTACGTAATTCCTGGGCTTCCCGGGATAAAAGTTGCAACGACTTTAACAATCGCGACTCATCAGCGGTAGCGCCACTATCTAATCCAGCTATTCCAGATAGTTCGCTTCCACCTGCAACCCAGCGGTTTAACTCAAAACCTAGATCTAGGGCCCTTAAGACTGTCTGCACCATGTTTTCTAATTGCCAAGGTTTGTCGATGAAGTCGAAAGCCCCCAATTTAAGCGCTTGGATGGCAAGGTCTTTGTCTCCATAGGCGGTTAAAATCACAAAAGGCGTCGGAATATTTTCGGAACGAATGTACTTAAGAAACTCAATGCCGTTCATTTTAGGCATATTGATATCAGATAAAATCGCATCGTATCGTTTATTTTCAAGAAGTTTCGTGGCTTCCAATCCATTTTCGGCTTCATCAATTTGCAAGCCAAGGTTCATCAAAGTATCTTTGATCACTTCCCTTATATCGGCTTCATCATCGACAATTAACAATGTTTTCAAAACAACTCCTCTTTACTTATGTTAAAGAAAAAGGAAATTGATAGCAATTTTTCTAATGAGAATGTGATCAAATAATCCAGAGGAAAGATAAGGTTAAGTTAATCTAAATTAGATCTGAACTCAACTTTAACGATACTCCTAGGATTCTCATAAAAGGGCACTTTGATGTTGCAGTGAACTTTCGTTCAACCTACGACTAATAAGTAACGTGATGACTAAGTGACTCGTGCATTCGAGGATCTTTGATCGCCACGATATTGTTTTTAGAAAAGAATTTTATCAATGTTAATAAAAATAATCCCAAAAAACCCAACAGCAAAGTAATTTCATAAAAACCAGTTACGGCTCGAATGCCTTCGAAGTTTGGCAAGACTAACCAGTAAATATCCAGATACTGCATGAACAAAATCAGCACACACACTAAACTTAGGTGAACTGTATTTCGTTTTGCATCTCTTGGTAACAATGCTAAAAATGGAACGATAAACTTGAAGATTAATAAAGCCATAGAAACCGTCATCCAGCCGCCATGGGAGCGCATTAAATAAAATTCAGTTTCTTCAGGAATGTTTGCGTACCATATTAACATAAACTGAGAAAACGCAATATAGGCCCAGAAAACAGTGAAACCTTTTAAGAATTTGCCTACGTCATGGACATGATCCATACCGAAATAACCTTTAATTTTTCCTGTGTTACGCATGTACAACATGATCAAAATTAAAAAAGCTAATCCAGACTGAAACATTCCTGAAAAGCAGTAGATTCCAAAAATGGTGCTGTACCACGTAGGCAACAGGGACATTAATAAATCCATAGAAAACAAGGAAAAGAAAATAGCAAAAAATAAAATATAACCGATACTAAAACCCACATTTTGGTTGGTGTAGACTTCCGCACCGTCACTATCTTGTTTTAAAGAATTGCCAATAATTTTTCGTGCAAATAATAAAGCACCGATTCCAAAGATCAGCATTCTTAAGACTAAAAAAGGAACATTTAAGTAGGCCGTTTTTGCAGCGACCATCGGCGAGTCTGCTATCACAGCGGCATCAGCCCAACTGTACAGATACTTTATTCCAGCAATTAAAACTAAACTTCCGACAACCATTACCGGAAAAAAAGAAGTCATCGCCTCAGAAAGACGACGAATACCTGCACTCCAGCCAGCCTTCGCCACGTGCTGGATAACAGTAAAGAACATCCCGCCCAAAGCTAAACAACTGACAAAAAAGAAAGCCGTTAAGTAGTTGGGCCACATGGCTTCGGGATTTTTGATGATACCAACGAGAAACCCTATTAACCCGATTCCAGTGAAAGCAAAGGCGATCGTTTTCATCGACTGCGGAGCTTCAAATTTGGAAATATGTAATTCTTCTTTGTGTGATTGAGTAGCCACGTAAGACCTCTTTAATTATTTTTTTGTAAAAATCGAATGTAGTTAACGACTTGCCAACGATACTTCTGCGGAATATGAGAAGCATAGGGCCCCATAACACCCTGACCTACGGTAATCGTGTGATATATCTGTGCGTCTGGCCAACCTTTAACTTTATCCGAGTTCAATGGCGGTGGCTTTAAAGGCATCTTTAAGGAAACCGGCCCGTCACCTTTTAAAGCAAAGCCATGGCAAACGGCACAGTTAGTATCAAAGAATTTTTGTCCGGTAACTAAAACTTCACGAGACATATCACCCTGAATAGGATTTTTAAGCTCGCGGATGGCTCCGGCCAAATCAGTTGCATAAAGGTAAGGTTTAAATCCACGTGGAACCGTATTTTCAGGCGGCAACTGAGCGGCTGAATGATTCGGAAAAAAATCATCGTATTCTTGCGCCTTATCCGGCGCCTGCTCCATCATATCTTGCAACAACTCTATATTCGGCTGTGACTTGTCACGATTACAACCGGTGAAGCCAACGATAAACGCGCCTGCTACCACAACCATTAAAATATTTTCTAAACTTCTTTTATTCATATTAAAACTCCGCCTTTTTAACTTGCGAAGCACCTAGGTTTTTAAAAACCTCTTCTAATTTTTTTTCGTCGTAACCAACATCATCCTGCGGAACAAAAATCGCAAACTTATTGCATGTTAAGTCTGGATCGATGATAGGAGGATTGATTCTTGGAATACCGCAAACGTAAAATAAGGCCACTACGCTGCTCAAAGCCGAAAACAAAATGGTTAATTCAAACATAATGGGAATAAATGCCGGCAACGAAAACATTGGCTTACCACCAATATTAATTGGCCAATCCACCACTGATGTCCACCAAGTTAAAGCTAAACCACTACTTAAACCCACTAGTGCGGCGACAAAAGAAACATAAGGAATCCATGATCTTTTGATTCCGTGAGCTTCTTCCATTCCATGAATGGGATAAGGAGAAATGGCATCGAAATTTTTGAAACCCATCTC
>JAYSSX010000677.1:0-6713 GCA_043720315.1 Pseudobdellovibrionaceae bacterium
GGTTCAATTCCCCCCGCCTCCACCATTTTTCGTAGCCCCTTAAGTGGGGTTTTTTTAACTGTTCTGAATCACTCAACAATCGCCTCATGTACTCGGAATCACTTTAATCCGAGATGATTTCCTGAAATTTCACTGTGTTTCATTGGTTGGGTCTGATTTGGGTCTGCCTTGGGCTGACCCCTTTTCTGATCTCGTTAACTAGTCACCGTCACTCGTCATGGATGACAGGTCGGACTTGTCATTTCTAATTGCGAATGACAGGGCACCCGGTCAGCGTCCAGCTATATTTCTCCTTTTCAAGGCGCTTACGGTTTTTGAAAACTTAGCCCAGTTAAAAGTTTGATCCCAGGTGCTAAAATTCCACTTGACTTTATTTAGCCATTTAACTAAATGTTTTTTGTGGCTAAAGGCAAAGCGGAATTGGAACTAGAGGAATTTGATGCAGTCTTCGGTGCCTTGGCTCACGAAGCGCGAAGGCGTGTCCTAATCGTTTTGCTAAGTCGTGGAGGCGAAATGACGGCGGGACAGATCGTTGAGCGTTTCAACTGTGCATGGCCGACCATGACAAGACACTTACAAATCTTAGAAGCCGCAGCTTTGATTCGGGTGGAAAAGGTCGGCAGAGAACGTCGTTATATATTAAACAGCCAAAATCTCCGGCGTGTTGCGGGAGGATGGCTTAAATGGTTCGAGAAGGAGAAAAATCATGAGTAAACCTGAAGTTGTCATTGCAATGTATCGCCCGAAAGAAGGCAAAGTCGTTGAACTGGATAGTTTAGTTAAGAGCCACTTTCCGATTCTTAAAGAATACGGCCTGACCACGGAACGCGCTCCATTTATCGGTCGCGCAGAGGATGGAACAGTGATCGAAATTTTTGAATGGGCATCGCCTGACAAAGCGAAACAGGCCCACGATCATCCAGCGGTAGCCAAAATCTGGGAAGCTATGGCAATGGTCTGCGAGTTCGGTAAACTCGAACAGCTGCGTGAAGCCAAAAATATGTTTCCACACTTCACCAAAGCTTTTGAAAATTGATATGGCAAACGATCTATTAGATAATCTTCAGCAAAATTTAACGATAGCCACTGAAAATCTTCCGATGGTTACGGATAAAAAAATGTTCGGATGTTACGCTCTCTGGGCAAAGGACAACGTCTTCGCATTGGTTTGGAAGCATGGGCGCATCGCACTGAAACTTCCTGATGAGGCTTCCTTTGAAGCTCTGATGGCCACAGAAGGTGCCGAGCCCTGGAAAGCAGGGCCAATGAAAATGGCTCATTGGATTCTTGTGCCTGAATCTTTTCATAGAAAATCAGCGGATTTAAAAAAATGGGCTGCCCTTGCGCATAAGCAATGTTCGATTTTGGTGAAGAAACCAAAGAAGTCGGTTGCGAATAAAAAATCGCCCCCAACTAAAAGTATACACATTAAAAAGAAGGGCAAATAGCATGTACGAACAAAAGCGATTGGACGGTTACTACTTTACCACAAAGGGATTCTACATTTTCTTTATCCCTGTGATGGTTCCTTATAAAAAAATATATTCCAGAGCAGAGGCAGCGGGTCTTAAAAAGAAAGAAGCATTTGGACCTATTCTTGAATCAGGCCGCCTTATTGGATTCGGTTGGATTGGCGTTGAAGTTGAGAAGCCAAAGGAAACCCATTCTGATGTCATCCATGTGGACGGCAATTTCCAAATGTATCTTCATAAGGGACCTTATAAAGAATTGGGCAAGACGTATAAAAAACTGATGAAAGACTGTCCAAGCAAAAAAGAATATCTAAATTTATATTTGGACGACCCGGAAAATGTACAGCCAGAGAATTTAAGAACAGAGATACTTTTTAGATAGTCAGATGGGTAAATGCCCAGTGGGTGACAAGCAGGTAAAGATTTACTATAAATCTTTAAAATCGAAGTAAATTCGCAATGAAGGGAGCTAATGCGTGAAAAATGAAGAACAAAATAATTTTGAGTTTTTTAAATTCCGAACATTTTCCGGCATTAATCAATCAGCTCAAATTGTTTTCATTACTCTTCTTTACGTTTTGATGACCGTTGGGTATTACTTTCAAGTTAAAGTGACCGGCAAGATGGATGGATACTCGCCTGGTGTTTCGCTTTTGTTTGTTCCTCTCTATGAGGAACTCATTTTTCGCGGACTCATGCTTCGCTTTTTTGAAAAGTATTACGGAATGGTTCGAGGGATTATTTTCGTGTCGATTTTATTTGGACTGTGGCATCTCAAAAATATTTTTTGGCTTGAGGCAAACGCTTTAAGCGAACAGATTGTATATACAGCTTTGTTTTTCAGTCCGGTGACTTGCTGGATTACTTTGAAAACCCGCTCTGTATGGCCAGCGGTAATGATTCATTACCTAAATAATTTTCCTTATCAGGCTTGGATTGAAAATCTCAAAAACTGGTTTTCAAGTTAGCGGCTTGTAGCAGGCCAAAACTAACGAATTAAGAAATTTTGGTGGCGTTTAGGCAGTAAAGTATGAAAGCTAAAACCAAATTTCCAGGGCGCTACCGGCATCGGCTACAAATTCGTATCGGTAAACCAACTATAAATTTCACGGCCATTGACCTTTTGAGTAAAAACTATTATCTTTAATCCAAACGCAGCGCAAATGCTGCCCACTTTAACTCTAAATAGAGGAGGTCCTTATGACAAATCAATCAGTAAACAAGGGCCTTCGATCAAGCCAAAACTAAAATTCCAGTTTAACTACAATCAAGGCTCTTAGGTAAATTTTCTAATTTGAAATTAACTTAAGGAGTATTCATGCTTAATTCCCAAAAGGAATTTTTGTCCCTGTTTGGTTGGGACGGCTTTTTTGAGAGCCAAAACACCAATTCTATTTATCATAATTTAGTGCCCGCTCGGGTGATCTGTGAAGAGAGAAATCTTTATCGCGTTCAATTGAGTTTTAACAATGTGGCGTGGGCCTCGGTCAGCGGGAAAATGCAATTTAATGCTATGACCCGAGCTAATTATCCCGCAGTCGGCGATTGGGTTATGGTGGAAGCCAACGATCAATCGGACCGCGTGATCATACAACATATTTGCCCTAGGAAATCTGTAATTCAGCGAAAGCAGGTTGGCTCAAGCGCCGACATACAGATTTTGTCGGCCAATGTGGACTATGTTTTTGTTACGACCGCAGTAAGTGGTGATTTGAACTTTCGCAGAATGGAAAGATACTTAGCGGTAGCTTGGGCGTCGGGTGCAACTCCCATCATTCTTCTAACGAAATCAGATATTTGCGCTGAAGAGATTTTCGACATTGCAAATAAGGTTAGAGAAGAGTTTCCAGGTATCGAGGTCTATACTTTATCGATGAATGAATTTGAAAAGGCCGAATTCTTTTCTGACTATTTGAGGAAAGGAAAAACCTCCGTAGTTATCGGGTCATCTGGCGTCGGAAAATCAACTTTAGTTAACTATCTCATCGGTCTTGAACAAATAAAAACACAAGGTGTACGTGAAGCAGACGGTAAAGGTCGTCACACCACAACGTCACGGTCGCTTTACGTCAGTCGGTATGGTGGTTTGATTATCGACACGCCGGGCATGCGGGAATTACAACTTGCAGACCATGCGGACGGCGTCAGCGCACAATTTGCGGACATCGAAGGACTGACTACGGGTTGTCGTTTCACTGACTGCCAACATCAAACTGAGCCAGGGTGTAAAATAGTTGAAGCGCTCGAAGATGATTCCTTAAACGAGGAGCGATGGAAAAGTTATCAAAAACTTGCTGCGGAAGTACGACACGGACTACGAAAACAAAATAGAGCATTGGCTTCTGAGGACCGGAAGCTGTGGAAAAAAATGAGCATCAACGCCAGAAACAAAGGCCTAGGCCGAAGAGGAGTGATGTAATGAACGGAACATTTTTTTCAAAACAGTTTTCCGTGTTAGATGAGTTGGATCGAGAAATCGCGATTGTAGTATTAGAGCATTTGTGGGCTAACGTATATGGCTTGAAGTATAGGCGGAAAGAAAAAAATCCAACCGATACGCAATGGGCGGCGGCCATTAGCAAAGCTCTGGTAGAAGCTAAGAAATTAAAAGCTCGGCAGGTGATATTTCGTTTGATTAGGGATGCACATTCAGACGAAATTAGCCTGTTGTTACCGGAGTTAAATTTTAAGAAAAAGAATGAGCGGGTAGAATTTAAAAAGCCAATCGACGAATTACCTGATGATACCGGATCGCCGATGTGTTGGAAGTCTGCAGCGGAACTTTGTTGGACGCCAAAAGAAATTGCGGCCACGTTAAAACTTGTTGCGGAGGGCGATCCAGATACTGATCCAAGCGACGATGCAATTCAATTTATACAAGATTTTTTGGCTGACCCTATTTTAACGAGCGGCCTCAGTTGCGTTCACATTGGATACATGGGGAATACGGTTGCGGCGATGACAGTTGTGCAAATCAATCCAAAAAGCGGATGGTCCCGAATTTCATATATGGGAATTGCACCGGCCTTCAGAAAACAGAACCTCGGTAAATGGGTGCATCGCTATAGCTTCAAGATTATGAAAATGGAAGGTGGAAAACTTTATCACGGCGGAACAGTGGCGACGAACACGCGAATGATCAATCTTTTTAAACAGCATAACTGCGAGCTGTTTTGTCAGATGGAAGAATGGGTTTATATTGCGGAAGGAAGTGTCCATGAATAGAAAGGAAGTTAGAACCAAGCGGCTCATTCTGCGGCCTTTGAAAGTTTCTGATTATTCTATTTGGTTTGATTGCTGGGTGAATGCTTTACAGTCGCAAAGCGAATGGGACACGGGGGCTAAACCTGCAAGTAGATGCTCGAAGGCGTATTTTCTTAAGTTAGTTAATCGCCATCAAAGGCTCGCAAAAAATGATGATTATTATTGGTTTGGTGTATTTGAAAAAAAGTCAGGCTATTTAATTGGGGCCATTGATATGGATGTCTTTGTTCGCAGTACGCATCAGTTCGCCAATTTCGGATATGTTATTTACAATCGATATTGGGGTCACGGTTATGGTCAGGAGGCAGCTGCCGCCGGATTAAGAATCGGATTTAAACAATTGAAATTAAATCGTCTTGAAGCGGCTATTAATCTGCATAACCGGAAATCAATTCGTTTAGTAAAGGCTATTGGAATGAAGCGAGAAGGGATTAAGAAACGGTATTGGTTTGAAAATGGGAAGTGGGTGGATCATTTGATTTATGTAGCAAACCCTGAAGATATAGGTTTGAAGCCCTTAAAGCCATTCTAGCAAAAAGTTTGTATGCGAAGGTCCCGCAGCCCGAATTGCGGGACCTACAGTTGAATATAATCACATTCGCATTCGTGTGCTTTCTCGCCACATTCGGTCAGCCATGTTTGCACTGATGCGGCCATTAGCGAGCGTCTTAATTCGACCTGTTTTTATTGCTTTGTAAACTGCCGTCCGCGATCCACCTGTTAAACCTGCTCTTCGCCGGTAATCCGCATAATCTGTAACAGACATTATATCATCAAAGCGTAAGTCGTTTCCGAGTTCGTCTTTCCATCTGTATTCTTCTTCCATATGAAAAGTGTAACCCTATTTTTTAAACCAAAAAACTAGTTTAATTTCGCGCGCCGTGCCGGGGGCATGAAAAGATTCCTTTGGAAGGACCCAGCTGACGGCATATGGATGCTTTTGACCACATCTGATTTGAATGATAGTTTTCAGTGATGAATATTAAAATTAATTTTGAGCAAAAGGAACTGGACCAACTTGCGAATATTTTATTCGATGTCTGCCTAAAATTAAAAAGAGAATATACACAAAGTCATCTTCGGGAATTGGCCGTGGATTCTCTAATTACGCCAACTAAATATTATAGCGCGACAACTTCTCATCATCAAGGTGTCGGGACCTTCGGTGAATGGGAATATTCACTGTACGAAATTTCTGAGATTTATAATTACTTTTGCGCAAAAGTTAAAGGGCAGATAGATATTCCGAAGGGTTTGCTTACTGATTTTTCAGGGCAAATGCTTATTCGCGAATTGCAAAGAACAAAGGTCGAAAATTTGAAAAAGTTCATGCGCGAGAGTGGCGATATTCAATCAAGTATATTTGCGGATTTGAAAATGTGCCTTAAATATTTAGAGATTTCAGCGCATTTTGCGCAGTCCTCAGAATCACAAGCCGTTCTTAAAATGAAAATGAAATCGACTTTTCTGCCGGGCTTCATTGATCTTGTGTTCGTTGAGCTAAAAAATAGGGATATATTTGAAGAGCGTAATTTTAATTGGGACAAGTTCTTATTTTTTATCACTTCGGATTTTTCCGTCTTAAAGGAAACTTGGTCTGACTTTTTTAAGTGTGTGCAAAATCGATTTGCTGACGAGCTTGATATGATTCAGTTGGTCCCAAGTCGATCTGATATTTTAGCAGAGTTACAGCTTCACCCCAATACCGTCTTTAGCTTCAATAGTGTTAATTTAAAGGCGTTAGATGTTGAAAATTTGAAGGATCGGCTGAGCAAGCGGCGGCTAAGGGCAACCGACAAATGATCTTTTAAAGTTAGAAATGGTTTGTCCCTAACTCTATTTTTATCAAAAAGGATATCAATGACCTCCTACGAACCAATTAGGAGGAATATGAATCAAAAAATCTTTAGACCAGCAGAAGTCGTTAGTCTGACAGGACTATCCCTATCAACAATAAAACGTCTCGAACAGAGGGGG
>JAYSSX010000678.1:0-6040 GCA_043720315.1 Pseudobdellovibrionaceae bacterium
TTTTGGGAAAGCAAAACCTCGAGATGTCCCTCCACAGCTTCGTGTGCCATTTCTAAAGCTTCTGTTGCAGAATCTCCATGACTCATGCAACCCGTGAGTTCATCCACAGATACAACGTAAGCTTTATCTTCATCTGAATAATGAATGTTATAAGAATAGTAAGGAATGAGTTCCTTTATTTTTTTAGATAATGCCATTATTCCTCCAATGCTTTTAAAACTTGTTTTATCTGATACGGCTTCAAATCTTTCGAGTGGGTGGCCAGTGTTATCACTTTACCGTTTTTCAACCACTGCTCGTGTGAGCCTTTTTGTCTGGCCAAAATCCACCCCAACTGACCTAAAAGCGTTCTTAGTTCATGAGCCGAGATTGTCCCATTTTCAAGTTTTGCTAATAGCTTTTCGGTCTTACTCATACAAAAAATGATATCAAAAATGATATCATTTTGCAAATATTAATTTGAGTGTATTAAAGTTAGAAAACTGATACCGGAGGTGTGCTACAATAGGTTTGAAATCGAAATGAACGGGACTATCCAAAAGGCCTATTTTATTAGAAGCGCTCGATCGGCAAAAGTATTGGGCTTCGATGCAAGCCTTGACGTCTTTGCTAGTTCATACACAATAAGTTCATGCGCTTTTTCATCATTTTTTTAATTTCATCAATTGGTTCAGCTGCTTTTTGTTCAACCGATTGTATAGGTCCTGAGACGGCGACCAAGTATATTGTCTATCTCCACGGTATGGATACAGTGTTGCCGAGTCCTCAAGAACGTGGAAATCGCTCCATTCTTGAAGAGCTTGCTAAAAATTTGAATATTCGCTTCGCGCTTCCGAGAGCTACGGATAAATGTCCAACGAATCCACAACAAATCTGTTGGACGTGGGCGGCCAAAACTGGGGCTGATCTTGCGCCTGTTAAAAATGCAGTCAAAACAGCAGCGTCTGATTGTTTTGCAAAAAAAAATTATACTGTCATCGGATTTTCCAACGGCGGTGTTGCCGTCACCGCTCTACTTCGTCTTTGTGAACGCGTCGATTTTAAATCTGCTATCGTGATAGGCGCCGCTGGGGGATGGTTTTCGAGTGATCCTAAAACACTTACGGATTGTGACCTTAAGCTTACCTCTCTTTTAGGATCAGAAGATCAATCAAACCAAAAGCCTGTACGAGATCTCGTCAATCACCTAATCACATTGAAGGCGTCGATTTCGTTAGTTGAATATACAGGTGGACATAGACTTGTATATGAACCGCTCTTCAGTCTACTTAAATGAATGACCATAGTCCCTTGATTACAAAATGAACGAGGGCTAGTTTCACTAGCTTTTGGTTTCGATTTTGTTTTTTGATGGCGAATCGCCATGGTGGAAAGCCGCCAGTCTACGAAAAAAATTAAATCGGTGAGCTCACTTCGGAATATCAAAATAAGGGTGGCGGAAAATCGCCACCTCATGAATTCTTACCAATCGTAAAATTTCATTTCTAAAAGAAATCTAAATGAAAAATCCATTTCATTTAGAATTTCTAAAATTCAAAATACAAAACAGATAGTTTCACAAACAGATTAAGCGGTTGTGCCCGCCACAGGTCTTCATCCCTGAAACAAGTTTCTTCCTGTCCACCCCCACCCAACGAGTTGATTGAAGGCGGACAGGAACCGGGATAAAGACCTGTGGCTCTGATTTTGTAGTTGAAAGAAAAAATAGAAAATGGTGATTGATCTCTGATAAGTAAATGAAAAATTGATGAACGTAACTACGAACAGTATAAAATTTTACGAACATGAATAACATAATGAAATACTTAAAGCTTTTACGATTTGCTGTTCGTGATTACGTTTTAATTGTAAATTCATAAAAAATAATTTCGATACAAAAATAAAAAGTTACCAGAAAATTATGCCAAAAACTATTCTGGTGTTTTTTCTGGTAATTTTGAAAAGTAAAAAAAGTAACCCCGCGAAATCAATGGTCTTTACGAGGACCACCAAAACCAACCTCCTTACCTTGTATTCGTGACCCCTCTCCCCCAACGATGTTGATGGAAATGGGTCACGAACCGGAGGTTGGTTTTGGTGGTACGGATGTTGAAATAGATAGTGGTTAAAATAATACAAAGGGGGTGAGTATGATAAAAAATTGGAGTTGAGTAAAAAAGAAGTTTATGAAAATAAAATTGAAGTCTGTCAGATCAAAATTAGTGAGTCTGAGTATAATAAAAAAATTGTGCGGCTGATCGAGTGCTTGCTTGAAATTGACGAGCTAAGCCTAAAGCACGATGATTCTGATCAAAGGCAGGCTGCATGAAAAAGATCGGCGTCTACATTAGGGTATCAACGGAAGAGCAGGCTAGAATTCAAGATGGCTCGCTGGTGTCACAAAAAAATCGTATTATTGAATATATCGAGCATCAAAATAAGATTTCAAAAGACTGGGGCCAGATTTTTGAATTTTACTGCGAAGAAGGAAAGTCGGCTAAAAATCTAAATCGCCCTGAATTCAGGCGATTACTTTCAGATGTGCAATCGGGCCATATCAATCTAATTATCTCAACTGAATTATCACGACTTTCACGCAATATCAGAGACTTCTGCGAAGTCTGGGACTTACTTAAAAAGCATAATTGTAACTTCATTACACTACGTGAGCAGTTTGATACGACAAGTGCTGCTGGTGAAATGATGGTGTTCAATTTAATAAATTTTGCGCAGTATGAACGTAAACAAACAGCTGAAAGAATTTCTGCGAATTGGAATTCTCGTGCAAAGCGCGGTTTATTTAACGGAGGCACAATTCCGCTAGGGTATGATCGTAATACTAAAAACAAAGGTGAGCTGATTGTTAACGAAGCAGAATCTGCAACAGTTAAAAAGATTTACGAAATGTATTTAACTGAAGGCAGCGTTCGCAAAACTCAAGCTGCAATAACCGCCCTTGGCATTTACAACAAGAAGTACACAAATAAACACGGCCTTGAAAAAGGTGGTAAGCCATTTTCTGTGGACACGTTACAAAGTTTACTGACATACAAGATCTATATTGCCAAGCGTGAGGTCAAAGAAAAGTCAGGCGAAGTAAGCCACATTCAAGCCGCTTGGTTACCAATAATTGATGAGGTGACGTTTAATCAAGTCCAAGAAAGGCTTACAAAAAATAAAAACAAGTATAAACCCGATGAATGGAAGAATCATCCATTTTCACTAACCGAGTTACTTGTCTGCGGCGAGTGCGGAAAACCAATGGGCGGCAAAAGTGGCACTGGCCGAAAAGAAAAGCACTTTTACTATGGCCACGCCCAGATTAAAAATCCATTCACAAAAGAAAATACGCATCAGTGCCAAATCAAGAACGTCAGAGCGCCACGAATGGAAGAAATTGTTTTAAAGTCTTTAAAACAGTTATTAAATGATCCACAGCTTATTCAAAAATGGGTTCAGATTTATAGATCGAATGTCAGCCAAGATTTACCACAAGTTCAATCAAGACAAAAACAACTAGACTTAGATATTCAAGTCATAAGTAAAAAAATAAATAATCTGGTTCAACGAGTTTCAGAGCTACCGACCGATTTGCCTGCTGATTTATTCTTCGAACAAATCAAGCAGTTGAATTTAAAAATTCAAGACATGAAAAAAGCTAAAGAAAATTTAGCTAAACAAACACACGAGTTAATGAAACACGAACTTGATGAAAAAGGTTTGGTTGAAAAAATACGAAAAACGATAGAACGACTAGATACGACTCCGCCAGAAAAACAAAGACCTATTTTAGGTAACTTAATAAAATTTATAGAAATACATCCGATGAAAATAAAAATCGGTCTGTTTGCGCCAGTCAAGGCAACTGGAACCGATGGATTTGTGATTGAAAACTCAGAATCTCAAGAAAAAGAAGGAAAACTCATCCCGTTCAGTCCGAACCAGCGTGTGGGTTCGAGTACTGTCGGAATTGGTGCCCCGGGCCAGACTTGAACTGGCACGCCCGTTTAACCGAAGCCCAGGATTTTAAGTCCTGTGCGTCTACCAATTTCGCCACCGGGGCACGCGAGGGGTAAGAGAATCATTTTTAACAAACCGTTGTCATTATTTAATATGCTGCGTTCTGAAAAAGGTAAGATCAATCATCGCATTTGCATAGTTATTAATCAAACCAGTAAGTATTGGTTTTCACTTTGACAATTAGCTATATAAATTTTCTGATAGTTGAGTGAAAAAATTTAAAGATCTGCTTTTCCAAAGTCTTTACCTCTTTAAAAAATCGTTCTGGTTGACCATTCCGTTAGCCATTCTCAGTTCTTATTGCGATCAGAAGGTCATTTCCCGAATTGAGGACCTCCTTTCAAATCCCGAAGGCAGTATTCAAAAAATTTATTGGTATGGCGGCCTTTCGTTAATGAATTCAATTTTGTTTCCCATGTTGCTGACTTCGATTTTGATTTGCACTTACAAGTACAACAGTAGGTTTTGGCTACTTCCCTGGTTTCGACAACTGAATATTTTATTGATCGAAAGTTTTCGTGCCTTTGGAAAAGTAATTTTTTACTCGTTACTGATTCTTCCCGGTATTTATAAATATTTTTCAGTCCTTTTTGTGCCACATATAGTTTTACTGGATCCCGATTATGAAAAAGGATCTCTGGATAGCCTGGAAGCTTCAAAAAAAAGGGTCTTCCAAAGCTTCAAACCTATCCTTTTCCTTATTATTTTAGGACAAATCGTGATTCCATTTTTGTTTACTGCATTTGATGAGTATCACAATTTTACGTTGAGCTTTTGGAAGGCCGCGACGATGAGTATTGTCGATTTGTTGTTGCAATTTATTGTTAGCGTCCTACTATTAAATGTTTTTTTGCAGTCGGTACCCGATAAACAGGAGAAAATCGTATGAGCCTTATTTTTAGCTGGAAAGATATCAAAAACCGCAGCCGTGGACTGACCTTCGATGACGTCCTAATGATACCTTCCAAGTCGGATGTTCGATCTCGACGTACCCCTCAGTTAAAGTCCCGCCTCACTAAAACAAAATTTTTAGAAACACCTATTATTAGCGCCAACATGGACACTGTTACCGAGGCGGAAATGGCAATAGCCATGAATCAATTGGGAGGACTGGGAATTCTACATCGCTTTGTCAGCATTGAAGAGCAGGTCAGTTTCGTTCACAAAGTGAAAGAATCAGGGGCCACTATCATCTCGGCAAGTATCGGTGTCAACGACGACTTCAAACAAAGGGCGATGGCTTTAATTACTGCTGGCGTGAATGTAATGACGATAGATATCGCTCACGGGCACTCTATTCAAATGATGGAGACCATGCGTTGGTTGAAAGATACCTATTCAGACGTGGAAATTATTGCTGGAAATTTAGCAACCCCTGACGCCGCCTACGACCTCATTCAAGCTGGAGCCGATGCAATCAAAGTTGGGATTGGACCGGGTTCGATGTGTAAGACCCGCGTGATTACAGGTTGCGGAGTTCCGCAATTAACGGCAATTGCCTTGTGTGCAGAAATTGCTGATGAATACGATGTCCCTGTTATCGCTGACGGCGGAATTAAAACCAGCGGTGACATGGTAAAGGCGTTTGCGGCTGGAGCCAGTACTTTGATGTTAGGTTCTATGTTAGCTGGCACCATCGAATCCCCAGGCGAAATCAAGAATGGTCGAAAACAATATCGCGGTATGGCCTCAAAGTCGGCCCAGGTTTCGTGGCGCGGTGGCGTTCCGGAAGGAATGGCTCCCGAAGGTGAAAGCACACAAGTCCCAGTCAAAGGTCATGTTAAACATGTGATTAATGAAGTCACTGGCGGCATTCGAAGCGGAATGAGTTATATCAATGCAACTCAGATCCTTGAAATTCGAGATAAAGCAAAATTTATGGAAATGAGTGCAGCCGGAGTGAGTGAATCTCGAGCGCATGGCCTTTCCACTTATTCGAATTAAGATCTCGATGCGGAAACAGGTGTTTTCTGCCGTTATGTTACAATGTTAAGTTTTAAGTTGTTTCGACTCTGACATTGACGGAGGTTTTCTTCGAACT
>JAYSSX010000679.1:0-2681 GCA_043720315.1 Pseudobdellovibrionaceae bacterium
GTTGCTCTTTAAAATGGGCTCCGGTTAATTGGATACCCAATGGTAATCCTTCTTTTGAAAATGAAAACGGTAAACTCATACCTGGAAGTCCGGAAAGATTTGTTGATACAGTAAAAATATCATTCAAGTACATTGTTAATGGATCATAAATGCGACTACCAATTTTAAAAGCCGGTGAAGTTGTCACTGGACTTAAAATCACATCGCAGACTTTAAAGGCTTCATTAAATTGTTCACGTAATAACCTTCGAACCTGACAGGCTTTGCGATAGTAAGCATCGTAGTATCCAGAAGAAAGGCAATAGGTGCCTAACATAATCCGCCTTTTTACTTCAGTACCAAAACCTTGTCCTCGGGTTTGTGAATAAAACTCGTCCAATGATAAATCTGACAAGGATTTAAAATTGGCTCGGTAGCCATATTTTACTCCATCATACCGAGAAAGGTTGCTTGAGCATTCGCTGGCCGCAATCAGATAATAAATAGGAACTGCATATTCTGTTAGTGGAATGCTGATTTCAACAAATTCAGCCCCTAGATTTTTAAGATTATCTTTGGCCTTCTCAACTGCAGCCATAACTTCAGGCTGAATTCCAGAAGTAGAAAAATATTCTTTAATCAGACCAACTTTAATTCCTTTAATATTTGGATTTAAATTTTTATTGAATTCGGTTTTTGGTAAATGGGCTGTGGTCATGTCCAAAGTATCTTTTCCACAAATGGCATCCAAAACTGTTGCCGCATCAGAAACACTCGAAACCATAGGGCCGGCTTGATCCAAAGAAGAAGCATAAGCAACTATTCCGTAACGACTGACTCGACCGTAGGTTGGTTTTACACCAACTATTCCACAAAAATTGGAAGGTTGGCGAATGGAACCTCCTGTATCCGTGCCGATTGATCCCATCACCATTCTTGCGGCCTGGGCAGAGGCAGATCCACCGCTAGAACCTCCGGGAACATATTCAATATTCCAGGGATTTTTTACTGGTCCAAATGCTGAAGTTTCATTGCTGGAGCCCATCGCAAATTCGTCTAAATTTGTTTTTCCTAAAACGACAGCGCCAGATTCTTTAAGCCGACGGACAACAGTGGCATCATAAGGCGGAATAAAATTGGAAAGTATTTTTGAGGCCGCCGTTGTTTTGATTCCCTTTGTGCAAAGAAGATCTTTAATAGCAAAAGGTACTCCGGCCAAAGCCCCAATGGTTTCGCCCTTTGCGATTTTTTGATCAACGACTTCAGCCTCTCTAACTACATTCTCGTTGACAGAAATAAATGCATTCAGCTTTCCATTCAATCTATTGGTTTTTTCTAAAAAAAACTTCGCAACTTCAGCGGCACTGATCTTTTTTGCTTGAAGTTGCTGATTCAATTCAGCGTAGGTTGCCTTGTTTAAATCCATTTTGCCTCTTAGCTGGTTCTTTACACTACCGGTGGTACCTTAAATAGATTTCCGACTTTTTCAGGAGCATTGGACATAAGTTCTTCAGTGGTATTCATTTTAATAAAAACATCTTCACGCCAAATGGACTCAATTTCAGAAGGTGTTACTAATGGCTCGACTCCCTCAGTATCCAATTCCGAGATTTTTTTAAAATGATCTAATGCTTTGGTCAGCTGATCACTAAAGGTCTGCGCTTCGGCTTCTGTAACCGAAAGTCGCGATAATTTTGCTATATGTTCAATGGTCTTTTTGTCTATCATTTGGTTCCTAAATTTTTAATTCCCTATAGTGTCATAGTAGGTTCCCATTGCGCAATTTTGATCTGAATTTCTGGGCTGCATCACCTGTAAAATCAGATGTTTGTGTGCCAATTTAGAGGTATTTTGTGCTGGATGGATAAATCAAAAGAGTATCAACGCCTAAAGCAGCTTGTAGAAAAACATAACTACCTTTATCACGGATTAGATAAACCCGAAGTATCTGACTTCGAGTACGATCGAATATTTAATGAACTTCTTGATTTTGAGAAACAGAATCCCAAACTTAAAACCGCCGATTCGCCTACCAATAAGGTAGGAGGTGTTGTTTTAAGCCGCTTTGAAAAAGTGACCCATCGTATTCCGATGTTGTCGTTAAGTAACACTTACAATGCCGAAGAAATCATCGAATTTGATGAAAAGGTTAAGAAATTTTTAAATACTCAAGATGATATTGAATATCTTTGCGAGCTGAAATTAGATGGCTTGGCGTTAGAGCTTATTTATGAAAACGGCTTTTTTGTCCGCGCATTAACTCGTGGTGATGGTGTCGTTGGTGAAGACGTTACTGAAAACATTAAGACAATCAAAAATATTCCGTTGAAATTAAAAGAAGACCCTGAATTAATCGAAATTCGTGGCGAAGTCCTCATTTTTAAAGAAGACTTTGTGAAAATGAATTTCCAACAAGAAGAATTGGGTGAAAACATTTTCGCCAATCCCCGCAACGCCGCTGCGGGAACCGTTCGACAGCTAGATTCAAAAATGGCTGCGGCAAGACCACTTCGTTTCTTTGCTTATGCCTTGGGGGCCAAAGAGGGTATCGAATTTAGAACTCAAAAGAAATTGGCCGAGTTCTTAGTCAAAAATCAGGTTCCAACAATGGAGCAATTTAATAGTCATCCGTTAAGACAGGTCTGTAAAAATGCTGCAGAGGCTACGGCTTTCTATCACTCGATTGAAAAAATTCGAAGTGA
>JAYSSX010000680.1:0-2956 GCA_043720315.1 Pseudobdellovibrionaceae bacterium
AGTGAACGAATGGTAGTAATCATAAAGCAGTTCCTTTCAGCCAATTGACTGGGTCGTTAGGTTCAGAAAAATGTCTAATTTCAAAATAGAGTCCGTCGCTAATTTGGTCGCCTGCTAAGAGGGCCTGAGTCCTAATATCGCTTAGGTCGGCTAAACCAGCCAAAGCAATGTTCTGACCTTGTTTAATTTCGTCGCCTTCTTTGACAAGAATTTCTTTAGCGTAGCCGTATACTGAATAGTAATGGTCACCATGGTCGACAATAACAGTTTGCCCGTAACCACTTACTAATCCAGCAAACGCAATTTTACCATCAAATATACTTTTCACGTTTTCATTATTCACAGCTTTAAAAACCACACCCTTGCGACTAAAAGCGACTTGGTTATTTTCATACTTAACCAATCCAAATGGCGCTATGACCGCCCCATTTACTGGTCTTGGCAAAAGGCCCTTCTGTTCAAAAAACGAAGGTCGAAATAGTAAGTCTAAAATTCCAGAATCTTCACCTAAATTCATTTGTAACGATCTTTCGCGCAGGACATGAATTTTATTTAATGCATATTTTTTTGATTTTCTAATTCCGTCTAAAATTCTATTTTTTGAAGCATTTTCTAAACTTAATTTTTCTTCATTGGACCTAATGCCATCTTCAATCTTTTTGATTTGCGCCAGTCGTTTAATGAATCTATTCTTCTTTTCATTATACTCTTTCATGTTCAATTTATAATCCTGAATCAATGCCAAATCACGTTTAGCAACCAAACCCATAATTTTTAAATTCTGTTCCAATTCCTGCGAGTTCCCCGCAGATAATAAAATTCGAGCTAGGCCTTGGCCGCCTAATTTATAAATAGCAACTAGTCGTTCGCGAAGTAAAGCTTTTTGCTGTTTAATTTTTAGATCCATATCTTGAATCTTTTTCGCCAGCACCTTTGTGTTTGATTCAACAACTAATTTTTCCTGAATTAAATCAGATTTTTCGTTAACAATTTTTTTCATTTTGCGATTGATATCAAAAAGAGAAGAAAGGATTTTCCGCTGCTTCTCTTCCTCTTCCATCAAAGACTTTTTTGTATTTTCAAAATCAGAATTAATTTTCTCGGCATCATTGGTTCCAACATGCGCTTCGGCAGGCGCAGTAGCAGCCACATGCCCTTCTTCAGCAAAACTAGGTAATGCTACCGTCAGGAGCAGTAAAAGAGAAATTCTAGAAATCAGCATTAAACTCCAAGTTCTTTTTTTGGCTGGCTAGCCAGCCAGAATTTAACTTGCGAACACATAGAAACGCGCTAGTTACGCCAATAAATAGTGCGATAAAAACGATTGAACTGATTTCTGCCGAATTTAAAAATTGAATATGCTGAGACAGCTGCAAAAACGAAATTTGATTCTGTAACAGGTTTTTTAGACAGTTAAAAACAGCAAAGGAAACCAATAAAGCGGCCACTACTGAGAATAGGCTTGTTACTATCCCCTCCCAAATATAAGGCATCCGAATAAATTTCGAAGTGGCACCGATCAATTCCAAAACCTCAATTTCATGGCGTCTTTGACTGATGGAAGTTTGCACAACGTTCATAATGATAAAGAATGCGGAAAGCAAAATGATCGCCATTAAACTGTATCCCAAAATGTGCGCGGCTGAAATGACATGAGCATATTGTTTCACCCAGTCTTGACCATAACTAACTTCGTTTACGCCGGGTATTTGCGTTATACCCGCAGCTAAGGTCTTCATTGCGTCCATTTGTTGCTGTGGCAAAATCGATTTGTTCATCGTCAATCGATAACTTTCAGGAATAATATTCAAAATTTCATCGTTGCTTAACAGATCTGGTGCATAACTGGCCATCTGTTCTCGGAAAGATTGCAGTGAATCTTCTTTCGAAAAGAATTGAGATTTTTCAATTTCAGTAAAGGCGTCCAAAGATGTCTTTAGCTGGGTTTTTTCGGTTTCAGAAATGGAATCATTTAGGTAGACACTCATTTGTAGGTTTTCACCCCACAAAGTAAGGACTCGATTTAAATTGGAACCCAGCAATAAAAGGCCGGTAATTACCGCAAAACTTCCAGTTAGCACCAATAGCGTAGATAACTGCAATCGTAAGTGATGCGTCCATGTTTTTTTAAAATGTTCCAATACAACTCTGGTCATAAAAAGTCACCCAAGTGTGAAATGATCCGTGATTGACCGTTTGATTTTTCATCCCGATACAAAATAGAGGTATCGCGAATATTACCTTCTTTAATTTGTAGAATTCTTTTATTGCGGCGACTTACCAAATCATGATTATGAGTGGCCACAAACACCGTTGTGCCCTGGGAGCAAACTCTTTCTAAAAGATCAATAATTTCTTCGCTCAGATCAGGATCTAAATTTCCCGTAGGCTCATCCGCAATAAGGACCCCGGGCTGGTGAATCAATGCCCGCGCAATTGCAGTTCTTTGCTGCTCTCCACCAGAAATAAATTCCGGTAATTGCCCGGCTTTATTTGAAAGTCCCACCTGTTCCAAAACTTCATAAACTTTCTTTTGAACGATGGCTGGTTTTTCGTTTCTAATAATTAACGGCAAGGCGACGTTTTCAAAGACCGTTCGATCCTTTAGCAATTTAAAATCCTGAAACACAACACCAATTCTTCGTCTGAAATAAGGTAGTTTTTCTGCAGTCATTTGCGCCAAATTAAATCCCGCAACTTCGATATGGCCGGAAGTTATTTTGTCATAAGCCGATAACATTTTGAATAACGTAGTTTTGCCAGCACCGCTGGGACCGGTAAGAAAAACAAACTCACCTTTATCGATAAATAAATCGACATTTTTTAAAGCGTGCACTGGACCCGAATATGTTTTGTAGACGTGTTGGAATAATATCATTAATCCATTGTAGGTTGTGTCACTAAGATTGTCAGAGTATTCAAGGTCTTGCTGGACGATGGAAGTGCACGATTTTTA
>JAYSSX010000681.1:0-4967 GCA_043720315.1 Pseudobdellovibrionaceae bacterium
GCCGCAGCGTCAATCTGCGCCAACAGCGAATGAGGCATGAAAAATAAAATACTAAGCAACAATTTTTTCATCAAATATTTTATTATTTAGATTAGTACCTTTCTACTATGCGGTTCGGAATTTTAAAGGAATTCTTTAGACTATTTAGGGCTTTAGTCTGGTATAGTTTTCGTCGTCGATAATCAAAGCAATAGTGACGATTTTCGGAATCTTGATGTTTTATTGAAAGGGAACTCTTAACTGCGAAGATCAAGTCTGTACTTCTTACTAAGAAGCTGATCCCGGAACATACTGGCAATGGATGAAAGGCTAGAAGTAACTATTTTAATAAACTAAGTGGGGATGCTTCACACATGCGGAGATGAAATTAAAATCCAAGTTCCTGATAGGAAATGTAAAACAGAAGTCACCGCGGTTCTAACTAATAAGGGTGGAAACATTAGTTTGGGCGGGTCCTTCGATTCTGTTGAAAAGCCACCAAAAAACTATTCTATTTCCGTTTCTTTGGACTCAAAAGATTTAAGCTTAAACAATGTTCGATCCGGAGATTCTGATTTTAATACGGTTGTCCGCAATGGATTTGGAGCTAATAAGGATAAAAAGGACAGTCCGGCAAATAAAGAAGGAAAAGAGTAAGGCAATAACGGCATCGCTCAAAGCAAAACTTTTATAGCTTTAAACTTAAAACGCAATCCTCGTAATCGGTGCTTAAGACCGGAATCGACATGAGGACACCACTATCTCAATGTAGCTTTAAGACCTTTTGATTTCTGCACAGCTATAAAGCGCTGTGCATGATCCAAAGTAGGGAAAGTCTTTGTGAGTCTAAGACCATCTCTAGTTTCATAATCAACAGTATAGCCCATGTTCGGTCTCCTGAGTTTGGTGTCCGTTGTACTAGTTCGATCATATCGCATCTTAATCCTTAATTCCGCATTCATCAAAGATTTCTTGAAAGTTATCATTCTTAAATAGAAAATTGTTTTACTATTTAAATTCTACTATGGTTTTGGGGCATCAGTTTAACTTGTATTTTTTGGATCTAAACCAAGTAAGCATCAATTGGAGTTTATTTCATTTATTTCTTTTCTTGCTGACAAAAGACATCCCCGTTGATTTCAAAAGTTTAAGATTCTTGGCAAGGGAAACCCTGCCCTTAATGCCGTCTTAGTGCTTCTACAGCCAACAAGGGCCAAAACCACTCATTGTATATGAAATGCATTGGTTTTGGTTCTTTTTGTGCTACTGTTCCTCTTCACTACGGTATAAACGTCCCCTATTAGAGGTCTCAATGGATTCAATAACTTCTTCTACGCAAAGCCAGCTTTCAGATAAACATAAAATGCAAAGAGACTCGGCCAGGGATGAAAGAGATTCAGCCTTGCATGAGCGCGATTTAGCCCGCACCGAACGCGATGATTTTGAAGACCGCGCCCTAGATCAAAATAAAAACAGCATAGCCCAAGAGCTGTTTGTAGCCACCCTATCCCATGACTTAAGAAATCCTATCGCCGCCATTAAAATGGCTGTCGAAATTATCAAAGATAATGCTGATGAAAAATTACGAATGGAAATGACGGCTCTGATAGATCGAAACGCTGACCAAGCTGGTGACTTAATTAGTCAGCTATTAGATGCAAACTTGGTGAAATCAGGGGCTAAACTGCAAATAGAACCAAAAAAATGTGAACTAGTTTCTATTTTAAAAAAATGTAAAGCGGCACTGGCTCCGCAAGATCAAGATCGACTATCAATTATCACAGACATAAATTTTCAGGTTTGGGGAAACTGGGACCCAAGGGCTTTGGAACGGGCATTTAAAAATATCATTAGCAATTCCTTAAAGTTTAGTGACAAAGGCAAACAGGTTCTTATCAAACTTTGGCAAGGACCTGATATTACAAATATCAGTTTTCAAAATTTTGGCAAAATTATCTCTTTAGAAAACCAATTGAAAATATTTGATAGTCACTTCAGAGTCCAAGACAGCGGCAAGGATGTACAGATGGGTTGGGGCCTCGGTTTAACGTTGGTCAAAGGGATTTGCGAATCCCACGGTGGAAAAGTAGACGTTGCCAGCAGTCAAACAGAGGGCACCGTTTTTACAATTAGATTACCTAATTGATTAGGGAAACGGTAATCCTAACCCGAATTTAAATTTTTCTGAATATTTTGCCAGCTGCTGTTCAAACTTTTCGTACAGGTCCGAAACCGCAGAACTGACTAACCCGGCCGAATTCATTTTCATAAAGTCTTCATTAAACCTAGTTGCTAGTGAAGTTGAATTACTAAGATCAAAATTTCGAAACCATTCCACTCTAAAGATTCCTAAACGAGTTTTAAATTGAGGCATGTTGCTATCGGTACCTATAAAAACGGAATAAACCAAATCGATATTAGATTCATTCATTAATTTTAGGATCGCTGACTGGTTCGCTTGTCCCTGGTAAGCCGGATTCTGACATCTTTTAACAAACTCTTTAAAGGCTAAAATCTGTTTATTTAAAGTCGCAGTTCCCGGGTCAAACTTTACGTCTCTAGCTTCAAATTCTGAAATTGCTTTATTAAGAATCTCGATAATGTTTTCAATGCGATAGCTGCCAATTAATGGGCTGATATCAACTTGGCCTTCGGAAAATTCGGCGTAAGAAGCGTACGAGCCAGCAAATACCACGCTGGCCTGCATATGCGTTTTAAAATACTCAGCCTTTTCTTTCTCAAAATTTGCCGAATGACTTTCTTTATCTAAATTCTGCAATCGCTGCTCAATAGAACTTTTCAATGCAACAAACTTATTCTTTAAATTAGAAATATTTCCATCGAAACAGGTTTGTGAAAACACCACTTCAGAACTAAACTGTAAACATATTTTTTCAATTTCCTCATATGCTTCAATTGCTTGATCAACACTGGCTAATTTCTTATTCAAAAAATCGACTGAATGGGAATGGGCAATGCTTGTCGGCTGTAAGTCCTTTATGGTTATTCCATCCTTAGCAAGGTTTTTGGTTTCATCTTGGATAGTTGAAATCGCAGAGGAGTAATTCGCGGATGCATTTTTGAAATCATCTTGAATCAATTCCGTTTTTTCCGTAAGGGCCTTTTTGATACTGTTGTACCTTTCCTTAGAATCTATTTTCGCTTTTAATCCAGAACATTCATTTTCAATGTGATGGCGTTCACAAATATTTATTATCTGATTGGTGGCACTCAAAATGACTGAAACACTGTCAATCAAACGCTGAGAAGAGATCAAAGTCGCTGAGTCACTTGTTGAGAAGGTGGTTAACTGTGCATCCAGATATTTTTTTTCGTTATCGTAATTATCACTTTGCTTTTTCAATTCGTTTTTGTCATTTAAGCTTAACTTATTTTGCGCAGTTGGTGCCGCTATAGCTTCAGTATTTTTACTGGAAGTACAACCCGCAAGGCCAAACTGAAACACTCCAAATAATAAGACAATACGAATATTCATTGATCCCCCTAAGGCTGCTTTTAGTTCGAAAGACCCAAGATATATGAATTTAGAAATAGATTCGCCTGTCAGTTTTTAGACAGATAAAAAGGAAAGGACTGTAGAATCTTCAAACACCTATAGCTCTCTTTTATGCACCACAACCTATAGAATTTAGCTTGTTTTTTGAATATTCCTAATCGGACTACTTGCTAGTCCAAAGCAATTTAATACGGCATAGCAAATTGAGTTATAACTGTCGTAGGAATAAGGGAGACTTTATGAAAACAGCAAACGAAACATTAAAAATTTTAACAGCAGCACTATTGATAACTTCGGTTTCAGTATTAGGTGCTTGTAGCCCGAAAGCCAGTCACAAGTTTCCTACCGAGTTTGGTAAACAACTTGATTCTGGAAAAAATGGCGAAGTTACAAATCCAAATACTGGGGAAAGAAAATTTGTAATTCCTAGTTTTGATCAAGTTTTTAAAACGGTTTTAGAACCTCGATGTTCTAAATGCCATAGCGAAGGCGACGAAATTATCGACGTTGGCGATTACAACCAAATCAAAGCCCTTTCCGCTAAATTGTATAATTCAACTATGGTTACGCGTAAAATGCCGAGGAAATCACCTTTGACGGATGCCCAGTTTGCGTTACTAAAATTGTGGCTAGATAATGGTTTGCCACAAAAAGAAACTCAAGTAGTTGTTGTAGAGCCCTCGCCTACTCCCATGGTTGTTGAACCATCTCCGACTCCCATTGAAGAAATTGTTACTTTTGAATCAATAAAAGTAAATATTTTTGATCGCACTTGTAACAACTGTCATAGCCGCCCAGGATTGGCGAAAAAATATCCGCTATCTAAAGACGAATTGTTGAGTTCGCCGCTACAATTGGTTGTGCCCTTTAAACCTGAAGAGAGTCGATTATTAGGAGCTATTCAAAACGGTTCAATGCCGCCACAAAGCAAAGGCTTTGCAATGTTGTCAGAACCAGAAGCAAAACAAATACAGACTTGGATTGTAAACGGGGCCAAGGATTAATTAAAGCCAAGCCACAGCTCCTGTTTGCCAGTCGATAAAAATTTGTTCCAAAATGAACCGCTTTGGAAATGTCGTAACCGCATTCTTAAATTTATCAGCTCGTAAACCTTAGTTCTTTCCTTTACGTGTATAAAATTGCATCAGTTAGAATTCTCACCCTGGGTCTCAAACTTTAATGCATATTTTAGGTTATCAACAGGGCCTGTATCAATTTAAATCGATCACAATCTTAATTCCCATTAGTTAGCACTCGCGGTTTTGGCTTTGATATTGCTTTTACTAAATCAGGTGAGCCGAATTCCCAGGAGGAATAATTGAAAACACACAGTCATATCAGTTTGACAAAAGTATTTTTATTTTTAATCGTCCTTATTTTTGCAAGTGCTTCGCAGGCGCAAATTTGTAGTGCGCCAGTCGTAGACAGAAATACCTACGGCCTAATCGGAATTGGGGATGGTTGTACCCTA
>JAYSSX010000682.1:0-2480 GCA_043720315.1 Pseudobdellovibrionaceae bacterium
TAAAGCCAAAGAAAGCGGTCGAAGCAACGCTTTGGTCCATTTTTTTAGGGTTTGGTTATGATATAGAAAAGAACTTGCAAGTAGATCTGTCTTTGGGAACTTTACATTATTCCGATAATTATTCGTTAAGTGTGGAAGATCAAGGGCAGGCTGGAGCAGGATTTAAATTTAGCTTCTAGAAGGGTTGTTATGGAAAGACAATTTGACACACAAATCGAAGAAATTAAGAACCTCATATTACAAATGGGTGGCCAGGTGGAAAAGTGCTTGGACGAAGTCATTCAAGGTTTGGTTCACCGGGATATTAATAAGTTTGCTTTAGTTCACAAGATCGAAGAAAAGATCAACGAAGATCACGTAAAAGTAGATAATTCTTGTTTGAATTTTTTGGCAAAACAAGGGCCAGTGGCAAGGGATTTAAGATTAATAATTTCAGTTATTAAGATTAATTCAGACTTAGAACGTATGGGTGATCAATGTGTGAATATTGCTTACACGGGAAAAGATTATATGTTGCGTGCTCCGGTAGGTGGGCTGCAAGAAATTGAAAAAATGTCGAAGGTGGTTCGACAAATGGTCAAGGCATCTTTAGATAGTTTCGTGCGTGAAGATGTCGAATTGGCGCATAAGATTTTGTTGATGGATGATGAGGTCGATGATTTAAAGAAAAAAGTTTTGCATGATCGACTTCAGATTATGAAAACTCAACCCGAAGCTTCGGAAGCAGCTTTGGATATTATTTTAATTGCTAGAAATTTAGAGCGATTGGGCGATCATGCGACGAATATAGCCGAAGACGTTATATTTGTCTCTACAGGCAAGGACATACGACATGGTGGAAAGTACTCAGCAACTAGTTAACAGTGCACAAATATTGGTGGTCGAAGACGAAATGGAAATTCGCGAACTTATTTCCATTTTACTTTTGCGCCAGGGCCATAAAGTCCAACAAGCTGCTTCGGCAATTGAAGCCTTAGAAATTCTCAAAAAAACCAACATTGATTTAATAGTTTTAGACTGGATGTTACCGAATCTCAGCGGAATTGATTTCTTAAGAAACCTTCAGCTAAAAAATAAGGCTTCCGTTTTAATGTTAACTGCCAAGTCCGAGGCACAAGACATTATTACTGGTCTGGAATCAGGGGCTGACGACTACGTCACCAAACCCTTTGAGCCTGGCGTTTTCATTGCTCGAGTAAAAGCATTGTTGCGAAGAACCAAAGATACCTCAGTTGCAAAAGACACTCTTGATTTGGGAGATCTCCACATCAATTTAAGTACTTACGAAGTCAAAATTGCAGGGGAACCATTACATTTAACTCCTTCTGAATTCAAAATTATGGCTTCCATGGGACTGAATCAGGGGAAAGTATTGACCCGAGATCAGTTAATCGAAGTCGTGCAGGGCGAAGGCATCGCAGTTACTGGCCGAACTATCGATACTCACGTTTTTGGTTTGCGTAAAAAATTAGGCACATGCAGTGACTTGATTGAAACCATAAGGGGAATAGGTTATAGAGTTGTCTATAAATGAACCAAAAGTATTATCCTATAAGGCTGTTTAATAAGTTTTTCCTATTTATTTTTGCTACTTTTTCCGTTGCCGTCAGTTTGTTTTTTTATACTTTGATTTCGGCCTACCGGATCCCAGTCAGTTTTCAAGAATTTTTAATTATCGTTTTATTTCTTCTTCTTATGTTAAGTGTTTGTAGTTTATGGCTAGCCTATCGTTTTTCAAAGCCTATTCAAAAGATTATTTTGAAGGCGCTTCGAATGTCCTCAAAAAAGGGCCTGTCAATGACGGGTTTTTCGGATGAGGATTTGTTAGAAGAAGAAATGGGCGAATACTCCGAGCTGGAGTCAGCCTTGGAAAAAATTAAAAGAAAAATGAAAAAACGTCGCGATCAATTGGCGATTGAACGACAAGAATCCCGCGCCATTATGAGTTCTTTAGAAGATGCCATAGTTAGTATTAGTGCTGATGAAAAAATTGTTTTTTATAATTCCCAGTTTGCGATTCGGTTTATGGATCAAGACATTTCAAAATTAGAAACGATTCAATTGCAAAGAGTTTTTCGTGATCCTACGGTTAACGACCTTTTTCATCAGTCCCTTCAGGGGCAAGTGGTCAAAAAACAAGTGCAGTTGTTACAAAACCACGAAATACTTCCTCATTTCTTTTCAATTAATATGGTGCCGTTGCGCGAAGAAAAACAAGACAAGGTTTACGGAGTGTTAGCGCTATTTCATGATATTACCGAAATGAAAAAAGCCGAAAAGATGCGACTAGAGTTTGTCGAAAACGCTTCTCACGAATTACGCACTCCGATCACCTCAATTAAAGGTTATGCGGCAACACTTTCAGAGGACTTAAAAGCAAAAAATTACGAACAAGCTGATCGCTTCTTGGGAATTATTCAGAAAAATACCAATCGATTGGCCGAACTAGTTAATGATATGCTGACGTTGTCTTCTTTAGA
>JAYSSX010000683.1:0-4117 GCA_043720315.1 Pseudobdellovibrionaceae bacterium
TCGTGGTGGTCAACTGCATGATCTACTGCATGTGCTCACTGGCTTTGGGGTTGATCACTTTGGTGAGTTTTCTGTGCAGGCATTTACTTTTGCGCAAACGAAGTCGCCAATGGTTGGTTTGTTTTTGGCTGGAGATTTATTGTATGCAAGTCGAAAAGGTCCGAATTGGGCTTTTGATGCCTTCAATGCAATGGTACAGGGTTTTCAGTTGGGATTGAAAAGCAAAAATTTTTATTCCATAAAGTGGGAAAATCGCTTTTCTCATAACCTAAACCAACTTCGCTTTGAGATGGGTCTGCAACAAGAACATTATTTTTCTTCCAAACAATAATGTTCTACCAGCGGCGAACCTTTTGAAGGTCCCGCAAAAACAACATTTTCTCGATCAGCATATTGAGAATTGAATTTCATTGCAAAAATATTCATCGCTCCTGGATGATTGGCATCAATCAGTGGCAATGGTCCGCCTTCGGCCTGAACAAATATGCTAACAAGTAAAATGCAGACAATTTGTAATTATTTGAAATGGTTCTTCAATTTAAACTCCGTAAAATATCTAATCGACCAAATCCGAAGGATTCATCAAATCCGGAAACTCCTAAATCAAACGTTCCTTGATATAATAGCTGTCGAATTTCTTCGGTTGATTTTGTCGGATTAGCTTGAATTAACAAGGCCACCGCACCCGTAACATGAGGAGTAGCCATTGAAGTACCTGACCGATATTTATACGAATTTCCTGGCTCGACGGAATAAATATCGACCCCTGGGGCCGCAAGATTAGGTTTTGCAACGCTTACTGCTTTCCAGACAGAAGGCCCTCTCGAACTAGTATTCGCGATAATGTCACTTTCATCGGTCGAAGCTACGGTAATTGCATTCGGACAAGATCCCGGAATCTTGATTGAATCTTTTGATGGACCATCATTGCCAGCGGAAAAAACCGAAAGCGTTCCTAATTCCAACAATTGATTGATGGCAATACAGAAGGGTTCATGGTCGGGATTTTGAATTTTCATATTTCCGTCGTCTAAGTTCCAAGAAGAGTTAATGACCTTAGGATAGTCAGCTGTAGCTGGATTCCCATCAGGATCTGCCATCCACTGCATAGACTTTAACATGTCTGCATCTACAGAAGAGCCATATTTGCTAAATACTTTCCCAATAACCAATTTCACATTCGGAGCAAATCCTATAACTGTCCCAGACTTATTGCCGCCTGCAATGGTTCCGGCAACGTGCGAACCATGCCCGTTGTCGTCTGTTGGAACTGTACTACTTGAATTAATATAATTTTTAAATGCGGCTACCTTACCTTTTAAATCAGGATGATTTGCATCAATTCCGGTATCAAGAATTCCAACAATAACTCCTGTCCCACTTAGTTCTGGAAATTTAGTAACGGCCAATGGGTAATTCACTTTTTTCAGACCATAGGTATACTTAGTCTCTGCTCGGAAAAAAGGAGTATTAGTTTCTTGATCAAATTTTTCAGATAGGACTAATTTTCTTTGGCTAAGTGAAATAGAGGCGACCAAAGGGTTATTTTTTAAAATTGATATTTGTTTTGTATTTAAAGATGTCAAAGTCCCGTTCACCAGCCATAAACTTTCTCTTTTTTTAGCTGCTAGAAATCTATTTTCTCCGAATACTTTTTTTCGGAATAGTCCGTTTGCGCTTTTAAATAATTAATACGTTCATTCCGGCCTTGAAAATTTAAGATGGAATTATTTTCCAACTGTTTATATAAAATCAGTACTTGATGTTCATCTGGCGCAGCAAAAGCACAAGGCGAAAAAGTTAAAATTGGATAAACAAGTGAAGAAATTAATAATGACAATAATATTTTCAAGGAACCCCCTGCCACTATTCCATAATTTGCGGGGAAGTATGTCCAGTAAATGTTTAAAAAATGTGCACAAGGACGACCGGCGATGAATTCAAAGGTCAGTGATGTCATTAAAAAGATAGGGGCCTCTCTTTTGGAGAAGCCCCACAGCTTAGGTTTGATTTTGCTATAAGCCGGATTCTGTCGCACTGAAGACCCTAAATCTCTTCAATGCTGATGATCATTCCTCTAGGATCTTCATTGCTGAAAACCTCAAGCGATCTTACCCGAAAGCATTACACTGGCCGTGTTTTTTGCGCTTCCCTATTTGATCTTGCTTGGCACAGAGTTTGGCTGTTTTCACTCCTTGGTTCTTAATTCCCAATTTCATTTGCATGAAATTTTTCCATAAGTTCTTTAGGTCTCCCGTTCCCAACCTAAATACTCCCTTAGACATTCTCTCTGTTCCACTGTTCCTCAGTCCCCGAAATCTGCTGAAGATTTCATCAACTGGAGGGGCGTTACCCCCTGTGCTACCATATCAAGTCCGGACTTTCCTCTGCCATTGCCAATCAACGTTCCACTACAAAGACAGCGATCATCTGCAAAACTGCCGGCAAATTAACACAGCTTACCAATTTCCACAAGATGAGTTTCCAGATTGAGTTTTTAGACACAGTCTTTTACTTTGGAATCACATGGAGGCTCACAAAATGTCTTTAACTTACGGAAAAATCTCTCTTTTTTGCTTAAGCCTAACTTTCGTATTTTCTTTTGCTTTTGCTGAAAATCACAACTCAGCACCGGCTACAGCAACTGAAACCCATAAAAATGCTCAGGCTTCGAATGAAGGTACCATGGCCCACCAAGCGCCACATGGAACTGAACACAAAGCTGAACACGGAACCGACTTTTTCCCACCAAAACCAGTTGATACAACTGTCGCAACGACACCAGCAAAAGCCGAATTGAAATCTCCGGAATTTTTTTCCAGCGTTAAAGTAAACGAAGTTGTCTTAAACTGGTCTATTGCAACGGGCGCCGACTCGTTCCACCTACAGGTGGCTACCGATGCTAATTTTAAATGGCTAGTTGTGAATGAATTTTTTGTTAAATCGACTAGTTTCCAAGTTAAATCATTAGAAGCAGGCAAACATTATTTTTGGAGAGTTGCAGGAATGAAATCAGATAATGATGCAGGTTACGTTAATGGACCTTTTGCTACTTCAATGTTTATAACTTCTGCGCAGTAATTTTACAAAAGGGCAGGCTCTGGGTTAACGCCGAGATCTCTTTGATCTTCTGATATTTTCCACCTTCAATAAGAACTGCCCAATAGGCGCCACTTTTAGTGGTGATCTTTTTTTGCTTTTGTATCACAGAATCTAAAATTTTGATTCCACACCTTAAATTTTTTATCGGATCAAACACTGTTTTTTTCGGATCAGTACCGGCTAAATTTTTATCTTTGTTCCAATCAAATTCACAAAAAGGATAGGGCCTTATATCTTGATACGACAACTGCAATAGTCCTTCACTATAGACAGGAAGACCCGTTACCGCGTCAGTTCCCAATCCCGTTTCTTTGAAGCGCGCAGTGGTTTTAAAGCCGCTTTCAAATTTTGCCATTGCAGATATCAAGTATCCCCAAAAAATAATCTGTTTAGTGATACTCAATTTTTCATAATTACTACAAAATTTAGTGACATCATCAGCACCAGCCAGCAATGACCTGGTTTCCTTTTCGATCACTTTAAAAGTAGGATCGTTCCAAACTCGATTAATAGAACTGACTTTTTCCCAAAGCAGTTGCGCAGCACTTAATTCGCTTTCAACTACCACTTTATCGTCTTCTAAATCTTGATTATCTGGGGGAGTCACCGGGGCAACAACCGGTGGATCAGCTACGACAGGGGTCCCTTGTGTTTTTGCGCTTCCAGAACTAAATTGACTTCCACAAGCTACATTTAAAAAAAGCACTAATAAAAACAGCACAGTATTTTTTGACTTCCAACCCATTCGATTATTTTAAGGCGGTAATGAAAATTTTAAAACCAGCCTAGGTCTAGATAAGGTCTCGGATTTCGGTTAACAGGGCCTAGTAACACTGTCGAAAGAGTCGACAGTCCATTCTTATTTTCAAAAAAAACTTCCTAATACCGCCTAAACTAGGCCACCTCATTGAGTTTTAGCAAAAACCAGTTAGATTAACTTCATACTTAAAGGACAAAAATGACCAATACAATTAAGGCTCTTCTTATGCTGTTTTTCTTATCTACTTCAGGGTGT
>JAYSSX010000684.1:0-4739 GCA_043720315.1 Pseudobdellovibrionaceae bacterium
AGTCTGTGACTTGTATGATTTAAATCTTTCTTGATAAGTAATTTGAAGAGTTGGTTCGTCATGAAGCCCATTTTTCCAATCGTAAACACGATCTTCGCTTAGGGTATCATGAAAATTATTTTGAACTTGTTTACCTAAAGCGCTGGGTCCAACCATGCCTAAATAGAATTCTAAAAAGTGACCTAGGCGTTCGTGTTTGTAACTGAATGCAAAACCCATGTATAACCAACCAGCATAGGGTCGATCGTCGGTTATAAGGGACTCAGCGAGGGTATCATGAGGTGTATAAATCTGATGTCCGATGGAAATTCCGAAGTTAACATTGGGATTTTTTTCTTTATTAAAAAAGGGCAATTGATTTACAAAAGAAGCCGACCAAGGTGGGATTTTTTTTCAGCGAATATGTAGGAAAACTTGAATCCATTTGAATACGCTTGATCAGAACCAGGACCGCCAATATTACGTGAATCATTTTCAATATAAAGTGCGAAAGCCTGTCGATCGGAAATTGTGGTGTTTACATTAATTGGATCTGCCCCATAAACAATGGCGGTTGATAGAAACATGAAGCAATAGAAAAAAAATTATAGGTCCCCAAAGTTGAGTATTTTTACCGAAAGATCTTTTCCGATTTCCAGTTCCATGGATTTTGTTTCAACAAAGCTCTTGTTTTCTGTTTCTGAATAACATGAAAGATTGATCCAAATACCGAAGCCAATTTTTTTATCAGCTTCAGAAATACTAATGCTAGTAAAGTGGCCGTTAAATATTTCTAAACCAGAGAGGTCACCTTCAGTACAAGTGATCGAAGTATTGATTGCTTGTGAAAGGTTTTTTGTTCCAACGCCTTGCCAGGAAATCATTAAATCAGAAATCAAAAATGGGAATTTATGGTTTATAATAGTGACTTCTAAATAAGAGTCATCACTAAGAACTATTGAATGAATATCCAATTTTTGGCTGAGCATTTTCTTCAATTTCGAACCAATAATATCTAAAAAAGCATGATTTTGTTCACCGGTCTGGTGGCCTACTTCGTGGAGTAAAATCGAAACAATTGTTGGCAAATCTAGATTAGGCTGACCTTTTTCATTATATAGAAGATCGGTGTTGATATAGATAGGATCGCTAGGTGTTAAACCTGTTTTTGCGATACGATGTTTTTCGTTAACTCCCGTATCGAAAAATCCAGGATTTTCCTTTTCCGATACATATACAATTCTTTCGGCATTAGAAGCATTGATAGATAATACAGTTAACATTTTTGAAAGGGATTTTGCTTCGGAAGGGGAAATTTCGCAGCGACTTGTGCGAAGACATTCGCTGACTAGATCTGGTAAAGAAGAGTAACCAAACTGAATATTATTTTCTACAATTCCAGCGCCGTTTCCAATAACACTAGCGCCGCCGGCAAGGGTAACGCTGCTGATTAAATAACTACAACAACACAATAAAAACAAAATAGTTTTAGTGGTCATTTTTATTTCCTCCGTTTGTATGTTCAAACAATTGAACATTCAGTTGGTAGACTTGATTCGATTGGTCCGAGTTAAATTCTTCGTTGAATTCTTTAATAAAATTTAAAATTTTTGCCTTAGCCTTCGGAAGAGATTTTGGATTGAACTGAAAAGAAAGCGAATTGAGTTGTCTTTGTTCTACAGTTTGTTCCTCTACCGATTCTACTGCGCGTTTCATCATAGACTTGTGATTCTGTCTAATGGCTTCGGAAATTATTTCGTGTGTCGTTTCCGTGCGATCCATACTAGGTTTTAGTTTACCCGTTTCACTGTCGCGTATTAATAATCGGGTTTCCTCTAATAAGGCCAAAGCTTTTTTTACTTGAGCTGCGGAGACTTTTTTTCTTAATTTTTGGCTGATTACCTGTGGGTCTTCGGAAAAATCTGGAGTACTCGCAAGTACCTTAATAACCATTACGTACCAATCATTGACCACATTAAAATTTTTCAGATCAATTTTTTTGTATGGGGCTAGTTTATTGAACTGTGAAATGAGGTGAGCGCTTTCCTTACCCTTACGTTTTCTCTTTTCAATTTCAACTTTAAGTCGAATGCGCTGCTTTTCTGCTGCCGAAAGTTTCCACGCATCAAAAAGAGACTCTAACAAATGAGAAGAAGGCAGTCGTTCGCCGCTGGCGATCATAGATAGTGAACTAGCTGAGTTGTAACCTAATTTTTTAGCAAGATCGTTGAGAGTTGTCTTTTTTTGGCCGTTTTCGTCCACCAGATTTTTCTGGATATGGAATTCGAAGAAATCTTTGAAAGTATTGAAGTCGTAAGCTTTCATTAATTCATGGCCTCTTAAACACAATAAGCCCAAAATGAATTATTTTGGGCTTATTGGAATTTATCTAGGACTAATAATTAAGTCCATAGTTAGCATGCTTAATTACTAATAATTATTTGCAAGCTGGGAAAGTGTGGTTGTAAGAAGGTCCGTAAGAACTTCCTGCTTCGCCACCGTGGTCGATCATTGTTCCAACTTTGATAGTTGCTGGCAAGAAATCAGCTTTTTGAACCCATTTCAAGCAAGACATGTTGTCAGCTTCACCGTGGCCGCTTGAGTATTGAGCACAAACAGTTCTAGTGAAAGCACGTGGGTAAGCTAACTGTGAAGTTTCCCATTTTTGGCAAACCCAGTCAGTCCAAGTTCCTTCTTCTCCGCCGTTACCATGAGTAACTGGAACCAATTTAACGCAATTTTTTGTTGCGCTGATAGTTCTAACTTGGTCAGCAGTGATACAAGCATTGTTTAATGCGATACCACGTAAAGCACCATCGTAATCATGGTATACAGTTGTAGTTGCGAAAGCAGTAACTGCTAGTAGTGTAGTCGCGATAAAAGTTGCGATTTTCATGTGAACTCCCTTTATTGTTATTTGATCTCAATGATCAATTTTATTGTTAACCTAGTGCGAACATACTAGAGCCGGACTTTTAAAGTTTCAATAAAATTCACAAAAACAAAATTTAAAATTCACAAAATGATAAGGAAGTAGCATATATGAAGTATTTAAGTGCATGAAATAACTATCTTTTAAAATAATGTTTGTGAATTGTTGTATTTATAATGAAGTGCGGTAATTTTCATAAAGAAAACTAATACAGAAAAATATGATTATTTTGTAAGCAGAATTGCCTTTCAACTTTGCAAAACATTAACGAACAATTCAAAAGGAATAGAACGGATTCTATTTTTGACTCGGATTTAGCTTCGACTATACTGGCGCGAAAATCGAGGAACATAAATGCAATCAACTATCAGAAAATTCTTTTTTCCCCTTCCTTATCTTTTTGCTTTTTCAGCGACGGCAGGTGAGATCGTTAGTTTCGCACCAACTGGGTCGGTAAAAAGTATTCAGCAAATAACGGTTCGGTTTTCTACCGATATGAAAGAAATGGGAGATCCCAATTCGAAACAAGATCCATTTACATTGGAATGTAATTTAGCCACGGCAAAAAAGGGCGAAAAAAACACTCCGGCTTTTACTACACATTGGATTGATAATAAGAATTGGAGTTTGGATTTTGATAAACCTTTGGTTTCCGGAATTAAATGTACTGCAACCAAAGTAGATTCTTTAAAAGATCTCAATGGCCAGTCGGTTGGCGGAGTGGCCGAATATACTTTTTCAACCTCGGGCCCCTCGATTTTAGGAGTTGCTCCTATATATGGAGATATTGAACCCGAACAATATTTTGTATTATTAGCTGACGGGCCACTAAATCAGGCTTCTGTAGAAAAGAATGCTTATTTTGAAGTGGATGGAATTCCAGAAAAAGTGGGTGTACTTATTGTGAAGGCTGCACTGAGAACTGAAATCATCAGGGCCGCCGTTGAAAATAATTGGCGTTGGAATTCATACAAGCCGTTATTCAAGCAACTACTAAATACTAAAAAAAAGGATGCCGTTGCTAAAGGTCTTTCGAACTTTTTAATTATTTCGGCGCGAAGAAGATTTCCTGAAGGTGCTAAAGTAACTTTGCATTGGCCGAAAGGAATCCTTTCAACTTCTGGGTTATCAGTAGAAGAACCGCAAAGTTTTGACTTTACTGTGATGAGTCCTTTTGTCGCCGAATTTAATTGCGAAAGAACAGCCGCCGACCGTCCCTGCAATCCCATTTTAAACATGAGTCTTCGTTTTAGCAGTAGAGTTCCTTTAAAAAGTTTAGTAGGAACTAAATTAGTTGGCACAAATGGACAGCCTTGGGTCCCGGAAGAGTTAAAGAAGGGTGATTTAAATAAAAATATAGATACAGCCTTGGATACCACTAGAAAATCTGCGGTAGGAGTAAAAGTAATTGCTAATTTTGCAGATGAACAAGTCAGTGAACTTACTTTTAAGGCCCCGTTTCCTGAATCTAAAAAATTCAAATTAATTTTACCGCCGAATATTCGTGATGAACTTCAGAGGCCGCTAACGAATCAGAAGAAATATCCATTAAATGTGGGAACAGATGAATATTCACCTTTAGTGAAATTCCCTGCGACTTTTGGAATACTAGAATTAAAAGGCGATCCGTTGTTACCAATCAACTTAAGAAACGTAGAAAAAAATCTACCGGTTCAGCAATTAAGTTTAGAAGGTAAAACCATCAACCTTTCCAATAAGTCCACCTTACAAGAAATCATTCGTCGTTATAAGGAGATCGACCAAAGGCAATATGACTATGAAAAAAGAAATACGTCTTATTTAGCAGCCAATGAAGGAACTCGTTTTC
>JAYSSX010000685.1:0-2644 GCA_043720315.1 Pseudobdellovibrionaceae bacterium
TGAAACCATCAGAAGGGTATTTTTAAATAGACTCATTAGGTGACTCCGTAAATTGATTGTTGGTTAAATAAATTGTTGGCTCTTTATCTCTAGGAATTATCGTTATGTCCACGTGCTGTTTTAGTTGACACAAAGGGACAGTGCTCTTACAAAGTTTTAACAATGTCCAATCCAACAATTCCCATAATAAAACCGATCGAAATCCAAACTATTGGGGTGATAGAATCTTGTTTTAGGGATCGCTTTGGAACTCCTCGGCAATCAGGTTTGATTAAGGCGTCTACAGCGAAATTAATACTTAATAAATCATTACAGCCTGAAAGTAGTCTGCAGGGCCTTAGCGACTATAGTCATCTATGGGTGATCTTTCATTTTCACTTAAACACCAATCTTCAGTTTCATCCCAAAGTGCACCCGCCACGTTTAGGGGGTCAGTCAATTGGCCTGTTTGCGACCCGTTCTCCGCATCGGCCCAATCCTATTGGATTGTCTTTGTGTAAAATCGAGGAAATTAGAAATAACGAGATCTTTCTTTCCGGAATCGACTTTGTGGATGGCACTCCCGTTTTGGATATTAAACCTTACCTACCAGAAGTTGAGGCCTTAACTGAAGCCAAAGGTGGATGGACAGACCATTTGGTGGCGGCCCCTGTGGAAGTTCGTTTTTCCGAACAGGCAGCAATGGATTTATATTTGTGGAGTCAGCGTTACCCACGTGAACAAATAATGTTAGAGAATCTTGTTCGGCAAACTATTGTGTGCGACCCGCGTCCCAACCTTTATAAAGGATATGAAGGGGAGCAGTCTAAATATCGCAATACGCATGCGGTTCGTTTATACGAAGGTGACGTCCATTTTCAATTTTTGTCGGCTACCGAAGTTGAAGTTTTCCAAATTAAAATTGAATAGTATTTTGACAGGGAATTAATGCATATTTTATCAGTTTACCTCTGAAAATCAGATTTGTATTGGAAATCGGTAACGAAATAAAGTACATAGTAAGTATGGAAATCAATGCAAATAAAAAGTCAACTCGTGAAGTTCCTTTATTAAGCCTAAATAGTTATACCGAAGGTTCGCAAAATGATCAGATTCGATTTATCGAACAGTTGTTTTCCGGTATTCGCGATTATGGTTTTATTATTTTAACAGATCACAATGTTGATCAAAATTTATTGAATACAGCTTATCAATTGCAAAAAGAGCTATTCGATTTGTCTGTAGAACAGAAATTGAAATATGCAGATCATAATGGTGGACAGCGCGGCTATACTCCTTTCGGCAAAGAACACGCTAAAGATTCTCCAGTAATGGACCTAAAAGAATTCTGGCATATTGGAAATGAAGTTGCCGATCAGCACAAGTTCGCAAAGTACTATCCTAAAAATTTCTGGCCTTCTGAAGTTGCGGGTTTTCAAGAAACTTTCAGCGAGTTGTACTGGGCATTGAATGAAGCGGGTAAATCAATGTTACAAGCATTGACCTTCCCATTAAAAGTGGACCAAGACTACTTTGATAAAATGATCGAAGATGGGAATTCTATTTTAAGATTGTTGCATTACCCACCGATTCCCGAAGGTGCTGACCCACGTTGTATTCGCGCGGCCGCTCATGAAGATATTAATTTAATCACTATATTACCAGCGGCAACGGCCACTGGATTGCAATTAAAAGATCGTGACGGTTCATGGTTAGATGTTGATGGTCAGTCAGGCACTTTAATTGTGGATGCTGGTGATATGTTAGCCCGCGCCACTAATAACGTAATTCCTTCGACTACGCATCGAGTGATTAATACTCCTGAATCAGGGCATTCACATCGTTATTCAATGCCCTTTTTTATGCATCCAAATCCGGAAGCGATTTTGTCTTGTATTCCTTCTTGCCGAGGAGCTGGGGCGAAGTTTCCTGATATTACGGCGCACGAGTTTTTAATGCAGCGATTACGTGAGATTGGGTTAGTTAAATAATTCGGAGTTTTTTGTGAAAGTACTATCAATACAAGTCGGACAGCCAAAAACAGTTGTTGTTAAAGAGCGTGAATTTTCGACAGCCATAATAAAGAAGCCAGTGGCTGGGCCCGTTTTTTTAGATAAATTAGGAATCGTTGGAGACCAACAAGGAAATCTAAATGTTCATGGTGGGGAAGGCCGCGCCCTTTATGTCTTTTCGCGAAAAGCTTATGATTTATGGTCTGATGTTGTGGATACAGAAAAGTTAAAAATGAATGGCCTCTTTGGTGAAAATTTGACCTTAGAGGATATCGATGAAAGCACTATTCATATGGGTGATCACTTTTCCTTAGGGGAAACCATTTTAGAGGCAACAATGCCGCGTTTTCCTTGTTTTATCATGGCTGATCATTTGGGTTACCCTGAAGCTATGGATTTTATGAATAATAAAGGCCGTCCCGGTGTGCTTTTCAGAGTGATTAAGACCGGAAATATTCAGGTCGGAGATCAACTGAAATTAATCAAAAAATCAACCATACCTGTGGATATGATGCAGCTTCTCCAGATGGCTCGGGTCGCCAATATCAGTCGCGAGAAAATAGACTACCTGAAATCCTTCAATATATTACCGGCAATTACCATTGACCGATTGGAATATCGTCTGGTGCATGGCCGGTAAAAAAGCACCTCAT
>JAYSSX010000686.1:0-4112 GCA_043720315.1 Pseudobdellovibrionaceae bacterium
TGAGGCCACTAACAATATGTCTATTCCGATACCACTATTGAAGGCACTTTTTGGTGAAGTTCCCACTGGTCAAAATAATGAACTCTCAAAACTTCGCAATGCCGGAGCGCCTAACATCGCGCCACAAGCAACAACAGATACTAACATAACTCCAGAAACAGTGGCTTCGCCGACACCGATTCCTGGGAAACAAATTGGAATACCTAAGAATAAAGGTTTACAGCTTAAGGGTGGCACCAAAAATCCACCGGCTGCAGGTAGTACGCCTGCGCAAGATCCTGAAAACAACAATCAGGAAGCCAAAAAATTCAAACCTAAAACCGACGAGTAAGGAGCGATACTATGAAGCACATAATTGGACAGCATCTTTTAATCGGAATATCGGGTCTTACATTAACCAACGAAGAAAAAAAATTCATCGTGGATAATAATATTTCTGGAGTTACACTTTTCGCTAGAAATGTCGCGGAACCAAAACAAGTCCGTGCCCTTTGCACTGAACTGCAAAGTTTACGTAAACAAACCAGAGAAAAAACTCCGCTCTATATAGGCATCGACATGGAGGGCGGCCGAGTTGCCAGATTTAAACCTCCTTTTACTCAATGGCCAGCTTTGAAAAAGTTGGGTGATTTAAATTCACCTACAGCAAGTTTCCATTTCTCATTTTACATGGGTAAAGAATTAAGAGCTGTCGGAATTAATTTAGACTATGCTCCCTGCATTGATGTTTTTACTAATTCTGAAAATAAGGTCATTGGTGATCGCGCGATTAGCGGCGATCCCGAGGTTGTGGCCAAGCACAGTTCTGGAATCATTCGAGGTTATATCAAAGCCGAAGTGATTCCTTGCCCGAAACACTTTCCCGGACATGGAAATACTTTTTTAGACAGTCATGAAGACCTACCGGTAGAACAAAAAACTTTGGAAGAAATTTCCAGTTTAGAATTAATTCCCTTTAAAAAGGCCTTCAGATCTCGCATCGAAATGTTAATGACTGCCCATATCCGTTTCCCCAAAATTGACCCTGAGTGGCCAGCGACCTTGTCTGAAATTTTTCTGAAAAAGATTTTGCGTGAAGAACTTCGCTATCGCGGCCTGCTAATTACCGACGACTTAGGAATGAAAGCATTGTCCAAACATTACAACCCTGACTTCATTCCAGTGCGGGCTTTGCAGGCCGGTGCTGACCTGCTTCTCTATTGCAATGAACCCGAAACTCCTCCGATTGCAATGGCCGCAATTGAAAAAGCTTTAACTGATGGAAAATTAAAGGCGGCCGACCTAGAAAATTCTTATAAAAGAATTCTGGCCATGAAGAAAGATAATATTCTTCGTCCCGAGCCGATCACAGAATCTGAAATGCTAAATATTGTTGGGCATGCTGATCACTATAAACTGTCCCAATCCATCAGTGAAGGTATTGTGCCCACTGGAATGGTTTCGATGTCATGAAGTTTTCTTTTTTAGTTTTTCTCACTTCGGTATTATGTAGTGCCACCGTATTGTCAGCACAAACCGCCCCGAAAAGTATTCTTCTTCAAAATAATATTTGGTCTGAAAATTTTGAAGTTCCTGCCGGTGGTCGGCCCAATCCTTTTTTGTTATCTGATAGTGACTATGCTATTTATAAAAACAAAGGGAAGCTACATACGCAAAGGTATCCGCTAGAAATTACCGGAATGCTTCCTCCTTATGAACCCATCAAAAACTTTTTCGATATTGATTTCGACAATCCGTTTCGTCAGTTTTTACAAACTTTTGTAAAGGGTTTAGCTCGTATTGAATCTTTTGACGATGTTCTTAAATGGATAGGACTTCAGCCATATCCTTTAGAGACTGATACTGGCGTCTATTCGGTTCCTTATCCAAATGATCAAAGACCCGATTATGGATTGGGTTTTGGCGTTATCGAAAAAACCTTTGAAGATCAGTCTACGGGCAATGGGTTTTCGATCAGTTGTGCCGCCTGCCATGCCGGTAGACTATTTGGAAAAACAGTTTTGGGATTATCCAATCGATTTCCTCATGCCAACGAAGTATTTATCCGAGCAAAATTAGTTATGCCTTTTGCCTCTGACACCGTATTCAAATTAACCAGTGGTGCCAGTAAAAACGAAGCCAATATGCTGAAAGATTTAAAATCGAACTTAAAATCGGTTGGTGTTAACAAACCGTTGGTTTTGGGACTCGATAGTTCGCTCGCTCAGGTTTCTTTATCTTTATCCTTACGAGAAGAAGATCCTTGGGCGACCAAAAGTAGTTTTCTACAAAGAAATCCACATCCAGACTATTTTGACAACAATAGTGCGGACAGCAAACCTGCTGTTTGGTGGAACCTAAAATATAAAAATCGTTGGCTGTCCGATGGTTCTATCGTCAGCGGTAATCCTATTTTTACAAATATTCTTTGGAATGAAATTGGCCGCGGTGTGGACTTACCTGAATTGGATCAGTGGCTGCAAAAAAATGATAAAACTATTCAAGAATTGACCACTGCTGTGTTTTCAATGGAAGCCCCTTCTTATTCAGATTTTTTTGATGTCAGCCATCTTTCCTTAGAAGATCTTAAACATGGGGAGAAAGTTTTCAACAAGACCTGTTCAGGTTGCCACGGTAAATATGAAAAAGCCTGGAATGATCCGTTGTATATTGAGGCCCTTCAATCAGGAAAAATTCAATTTAAAGACTTCTTGAAAACCATTTTAGTTAAATATCACAAAAAAACTCCTATCGTAGAAGTGGGAACAGATCCTATGCGCTATTTGGGAATGAAGGCCCTGGAAAAATTGAACAATCTTCAGATTTCAAAAAACAATGGAACTGTAGTTAAAGTCCAAATGGGTTATGTGCCCCCTCCTTTAGTTGGAATCTGGGCAAGGTGGCCTTACTTCCACAATAACTCGGTACCTAGTTTGTGTGCAGTGCTTACCAAAGCCTCTTCACGGCCTATCACATTTCAGCCCGTTGAAGCGAACGATCCTGCAAATGACTTCGATCAAGAGTGTAACGGCTATCCTCTTTCCGATAATATTCCAAAAGATAAACAAAGTTTCTATGATACCAGAAAGCAGGGTTTGTCGAATTCCGGTCATGATGAAGGAATCTTCCTGGACAATGGCCAAGAAATTTTAAGTCAGTATGATAAGAATTCATTAATTTTATTTCTTAAAACTCTATAATTCTTGCGGTTATGGCGCCGGTCATTAGTCTAGATTTCTTCTATGGCTAGTGTGGTAAAATAAAGACATCAAGAGGAAAAATGGATGAAAAATAAATCACTAAAACTAGCTGCGATCTTAATCGTACTAGTTTCACTTTTAGTCATAACTGATATCGTTTTAGAAAAAATCGCTGAAATGCACACCCAATCCCAGGCCATCAAAAACGTGTAACGGCACCGTCGAAGTTTTTGACGGACCCGCTGCTGGCCAAAAGCTTGCATAACAATTGTCCATGTTCTCAATCATAAAGTTTTTATTATTTTTCTCCATAGCGTTCCTAGAGGCATCTAACAGCTACAGCTTGATCTGTAATGATGTCCATCTTCCAAACTTAGTTCGGAATAATGAATACGCACTTCAAACTCAAAATAATTTGATATTAGGAAAACCCATTTTTTCGCTTAAACAAGAATCCAATGGAATTCGTCTTTATATGGAATATGGCAATCAAAAGCTGGATTTGGGCTCTATTAATCAGCTTTCAGGGGAAACGCAGGCATTTCATTGGGGACCTGTAAAAGAACAGATCTATATTATGAAAGCAGGTACCGTAAACCAAAGATCTGTTGAAGAACGTATTAATGGAAGAGATCGAGCTGGTGGCGGATTTTACGTATCTCTTTCGCCAATAGACTCGGCTTCGTTTGGTGACGTTTTAACTGTTACGAAATTCTCTACAAAGACTTTGGAAGTTCCCAGAAAAATTTATGCAAAAATACTTTTTTTAGCGGATATTGAATCTGTTGCTATCGAGAAAATGGATATCATATCTAAGATGAGAAGAAACATAAACCTTGCGTTCATACAATTAAGAATTGGGTCCATTGAAATTAACGGAACGTGGAAAACCCTATTGCTACAGTCGGCTTTATCTAACTTGTCAGTTCCCAC
>JAYSSX010000687.1:0-2302 GCA_043720315.1 Pseudobdellovibrionaceae bacterium
GAAAAGTGTCGCACATTATGGTTCTGCTGTGGGTGGACTTTTAAAGATACAAGCTGTGAGAGTTACGATTAATAGTTTATATTTATTTTGTGCGAGATTTTAAAAATGATTTTGAAGTACAAACCCGCTGATGAGGCGGGTTTAGTTTTTTTATATGGCTCGGAAGCTGGGTACAATTATTCTGAAAAGTTGAGTTGAATAATTTTAAACAATTAAGTTAATTTGCAGGTTCCAATAATGGTGAAGGGTATCAAAATCAAAACTGTGCATCATCAATTATCGGAAAGTTGTCTATGTTAGTCGGAAATTAATTGAAACAAGTTTGTTTCAGTTTACATCTTTTTGGTGGACCGTGAAATAAAGGAAAGTGAATAACTAGAGAGTCGATAGGATCCGGGGCTAGCGGTAAATTTCAAAGGATGAGACGCATATTAACGGATACTTCCAGGGCGACGGCCAGAAGCTGGGAGCGGAACGCCACACTGAAAATGGATTTTCCTATAAAACTTCGCAAAAGTAGTAAGTCGCTAAATGCGCACAAGTAGCAAAGTGTCTGAATATTTTTTTGGAATTACCTATGTGTATTTTTGCATATAGGTAAATTTCCATTATGCCCGGATGAAACTCAGTCGCTATAACCACGTCAATTTGTTTTGTGATTTTAGAATCGGAGTCAATAACCTGTCCGGTGGCAACAGAAAGTCTTTTAGGTAGGTACTAGTTTAGTAATTCTCGAAACGCTGTTTCAAAATTTGTACCTTCAATTCCTGGATGGGTGAATTTCGCTCGAATTTCATCGAGTTTACGTTCTAGTTCTTTTTCTTGATGAGACATTACCTCTTTTAATCGCATAACTTCTCCTTGCAATTAAACAGGATCATAAAAAAGTTCTGAACCCGTGTAAAAATAGCTTATTACGGTTGGAAAAGTTCAATCGGATTGGCTGAAGGGTCTTCGCAAAGAATTTGCGAACCACCAGGGCCTTTAGTGATTTCGTTTCTAAAGCGCACTTCTTTGTTTTTGAGTTGGGAAACCAAATCCGGCAAATTCTCAACTTGTAAAACAAAACGGCTCCATCCACCTGAAGTTGGCTTACTCCCATCGGGCATTGGTTGGGCCGCTGAAGACATTGGACCCGCAAGCCACAGTTTGAAATCATTCTTTGATACGATAGCCATTGCTGGTCCAAACTGTTGATCCAACTTAAAGCCAAGCAGCTCGGTATAAAATTTAATAGACTTATCAACATCGTTAACTAAATATCTAAACGTCGCCATAATTTCTCTTTCTAGTGTTTGGGTTTCATCAACTTCATAACATTCCCATCAAGGTCCTCAAATACAAGCATGTGACCCCATTCTTGATCTACCTCGCCTAAGATTTTACCTCCTGCGCTCTCAATTTTCTTTCGATCATTGGCAATATCATCAGATTCAAAAGTAAGCGTTCCGCCACAGTTCTGTCCGTGGCTGTCTCGCGGGGTTTTTGGCACCTCTGAGCCTTCGGTCCAATGTAGGCCTAAAGACAGGTTTCCCAGGGACATCGTTGTCCAAAAATTATTTCCATAGACTTCCTTCATTTCGAAAGCCAGGGCGTAAAACCCCACAGCCCTCTTCATGTCCTTAACATTGTAATAAAAATCTTTATATCCTTTAATCATTTTTTAGACTCCCAACGAGTGACAACATCAATTCCTTTTTGGCGACGCTGTTGCAAGTGCTGAAACCAGCGATCTGATAGCTGAGTGAATTCAATATAATTTCCATCTGGATCACATAAGGCAGTCATAATTGAAAAACCTGTATCTTTAGGTGGATAGACAAGTTCAACCCCTTTTGACTGAATTTTTTCTACAAAAGCCTTCATGTCAAATACTGTGAAAGCCAGTTTAACTGCGCCGGTCCCAGTCCCGCTACCTTCAAAATTTGCTGTTGGATGAATTGCAAAATGTAGATCACCCAATTCGCATCCATAATGTTTTTCAGTTTCTCCATGCTCTTCGTCTTCAAGGGGCAGACCAATAATATCACGGTAGAACGTAGCAAGTTTTTCTGGCTTCTCCGAAACCAATAGAACTGCGCTCAAAAATTCGATTTTTTCGGACATGCATATCCCCCATTATTTAATAAGTTTGGATATTAGAATTTAGCTACTTTGTCACTCAATTTAGCTTGTGCCCATGAAAGCTAGGGGCCATTTGATGAAATTTGTACCTAAAAAGATTAAGCCGCGCTTCTCATGCTCTTAGAAAGTTGCTTTTTCAAATTTTGAATCTCTTTATTTAGAGCTTCCATTTGTTTTT
>JAYSSX010000688.1:0-1745 GCA_043720315.1 Pseudobdellovibrionaceae bacterium
GGTCTAGGAACAGAATTTGTTATTTCTTTCCCCAGCTTAAAACAGTAATATTGAGATTATGAAACCAAGAATACTTATCGTCGACGATGAAGAATCTATCCGGGAATTTTTAGAGATCATGTTAAAAAAAGAAGGTTATGAAGTTAGTTCCGCTGAAGATGGTGCTAAGGCCAAAGACCTACTTTCTAAAAAAAGTATCGACATGATTATTTCCGATTTGCAAATGCCAAACATGAACGGCATCGAGCTGTTAAAACACGTAAAAGAATTTTATCCTGATACCGTCTTTATGATGATAACGGCGTTTGGTTCGACCGAAAATGCAGTGGAAGCCATGAAAATGGGCGCCTACGATTATTTAACTAAACCATTTAAATTAGATGAAGTTCGACTAAATATTCAAAACGCTTTGAAGCATAAAAACCTTGAAGTCGAAAATAAGATATTAAAAAAAGAGTTAGTTAAAGAAAATAGTTTTCAAAACCTAATTGGAAACTCGGAACCGATGCATCGAATTTTCGAATTAATTAAACGGGTTTCTCAAACGCCGACAAATATTTTGGTTACAGGCGAAAGCGGAACCGGCAAAGAGGTTGTTGCTAAGGCGATCCATTACAACGGTCTCCTTAAAGATAAAAATTTTGTTACGATCAATTGTGGAGCTATTCCGGAAAATTTAATGGAAAGTGAATTGTTTGGTCACAAAAAGGGTTCGTTTACGGGTGCCATAGTTGATAAGCCAGGTTTATTCGAAGTTGCGGATGGCGGAACTTTGTTTCTAGACGAAGTCGGAGAACTACCTTTATCTTTACAGGTAAAGTTACTTAGGGCCATTCAAGAACGGGTGATTCGCCGAGTGGGATCTACAGAAGATATTAAAGTTGATGTCCGTATTATCGCAGCTACAAATCGCGATTTAGATCAGATGGTTAAGGACACAACCTTTCGCCAAGATTTATTCTTTCGTTTAAATGTCATTAATATTAAGACTCCTACATTACGGGAAAGACGCGAAGACGTTCCTGTTTTGGCTAACTTCTTTTTGAAGAAATTTAATGAACGCTTAAACAAGCAAATCGCAGGCATCAGTCAAGAAGCCATGGAGATTTTAAAAAAGTATGATTATCCGGGAAATGTGCGAGAATTAGAAAATATTATTGAGCGTACTGTGGCTTTGGAGGGTGGGGCTACCATTTTGCCGGAAAGTTTACCTCCGTTTGTAATGACCCCTTCAGGGCGGAAAATGGCGTCTTCTCACGAAATTGAAATTACTGAAGACGGCATTCAGTTAGAGAAAGTTCTCGAGCAAATCGAAAAAGAGCTTCTTATTAAAGCGCTTCATGCTTGCAATGGCGTTAAAAAGAAAGCGGCTCGCATGTTGAATGTGACCTTTCGTTCCATGCGCTATAAAGTTGAGAAATACAATTTAGGACCTGTTGACGACCTCGAATAGCTTACGGATTCGCAATTCTGATACGCATCTAGCTGGCGCATAGGCAAATTGGTCACGATAGGCTGTGATCGTTTGGCCTAGTCAGTAGGCAACTCCACTAAACTGACAGCTAGAAACAGTTGTTAATGCTGCAAATGTTATACTTACCTTTTCCCGCAGAGAGTGAATTTGGATTACTGGGGAAACTCCCATCAAGCAAAGCATTTCTGATACTATGACGAAGATCTGAAATATTTGAAATTACTCTGTTTCACTCGAAATCTTAAAGAATCATTTTTAGCGACAATTTTTG
>JAYSSX010000689.1:0-3578 GCA_043720315.1 Pseudobdellovibrionaceae bacterium
TTTAAGAAAATTAGCCTATTATTTAAATAAATTTATTGTGACCCGAATTTTAGTGCAGCTATTAACGACACTTTTTGCCCTTGTATTTACGCCCTACAAGGCCACATCACGCTATTTTTACATTGCTGCCGCCAATGTTTGGAAGCTAAAGATTCCTGTTTTTTTGTACCAACAAAATGCCTGGAAGGCCAAAAAACCGGTCTACTGGATGCAGTTAAATTACTGGAGAACCTTTCAGCCTCTGCATTTTTTAAAGAAAAATATCTGGAAGATTAAGTTACCATTTATTTGGGTCAAAAAGAACTATTGGAAGATTGCAATTCCTTTCTTTTGGTTGATGGAAAATGGTTGGAAAATTATCTTAGTTTTGCACTGGATTAAGAATAATTATTGGAAAGTATTTCTTCTATTCCACTGGATCAAAAACAACTTTTGGAAAGTTCGTTTGCCACTGATCTGGACAGCAAATGCATTGATTATTAATCCTTTTCATTGGTTACGGATGAACTACTGGAAAGTCACTATTCCTATTAATTGGATTAGATTAAACGCTTGGAAGGTAGTTTTACCTTTTTACTGGATCAAATTAAATGCCTGGAAGGTAGTTTTACCGATTCATTGGATCAAAAACAACTTTTGGAAAGTCCGATTACCCCTAATTTGGGCAGCCAATACCTTTGTTTTATTTCCTGTTCATTGGCTAAGAATGAACTACTGGAAAGTCATTATTCCCATTAATTGGATTAGATTAAATGCCTGGAAGGTTAAACTTCCTATCTACACTTTACATTCTTTCATTCTTAATTCTATAGGAAATTCCAAAGCCATTTTAAGTCAGTGGTGGAAAATACAACTCCCTTTCCATTGGGTTAAAATGAATTGGTGGCGAATAAAACAGCCCTACCACATTTTAAAGACGGCCATTTCTAATTTGTATGTCAGAACGTTAAAGGTGATTGATGTTTTTTACGGGATCAAATTCTGGATCAAAGGAAATTCGTGGCGAATAAAGAATGTTTATTATACGATTCAGCCAAATCTATGGTTATTTCATAGTCCGATCGCCTGGTCGAGAACAAAAGCGCCTATCCTATATTCCACTCTTTTTAAATATCCTGTAAAATTATTTTATTTTGTTCGATTCCAATTTTTAAAACGAATTTTGAAAAAATCCATCCTAGAATAGGTTCCAGAATCTTTCGAAACCTAAGACAGCCAAAATTCTCGCTTTTTGACCCAAAGAAAGGTCTTTTTCTCTTCTAAAACATTCTATTAATTTTCCATATTGAAGTTTTGGAATGGAATTGAAAGTTCTACTTCGAAGTGATTGCTTTTTTGATTTTAAAAACAAATCTTTCCATTTTTCCTTTACTTGGTGGATGACCATTTTCTCGATAACCAAATCAAATGAGCCTAAGTTTTTGCTGTAAATTTGATCTTGTAAACTAGTTTCACTTCCACCGTAATCAATTTCCCTATTAAATTCCAAATTTTTTATAACTTCGGTCTTATATAAACTAACTCCTCCAGCTAAAAGCACCTCTGCATGACATTGCATCCATAAATTAATTTTAAAATTATAGAATTGCTCTTTAAACGGCCTTCCTTTCAGAACAAATAAGGTACCAACTCCACAATTTGTATTTTGCTTTTGAAGCATTTTTTCCAAACAATGTGGGTCGGACAACAAACAATCTTCATCTAAGAATAACGTAAATTCCGTTTTGGAGTAGCTAAGCCCTTTATTTCTGGCAACGCTAACATTGTTTAATTCAATATCGACTACTTTTACGTTTTTAAATTCGTTGGTAATCTTGAGAAAATCTGCTTTCTTTGGAATCAATACTTTATTCAGAACTAGAATGATTTCGGAAATAACAGCTTTTTTTTGCGCTGCAATCGAAAGCAAAACTTCTTTAATTAGAAGGCCTCGATATACTGGGATGATTATAGTTGTCATATAATTCTTTACTATAATCGATTTTATGTTCTAATCAAAACATGAATGCCTTTTTGAATAAAAATGAAGAGAAAATATTAAAGTCTTTTTTAATTATATTGGTTATTGCCTACAGTTTTCATTCATTGACCGCTTACACCTCCGACTCGGAGTTTTGGTCAATTGCTTTGGCAAAACTCCTTTATACTTTTGACGGCCACATCGGTCTTTTACAAAAGATGCCGTTTTATTTTTTGCTTAATATTCCCTACTTGCTTTTTCATGATTCGGTTTTGGTTCTTATTTTTGAAAAAATCCTATTTTATTTAATTTCTTTAGGCATTTTTTATTTTTGTTATAAAATTCTTAAACTTTACCAAATCGAAAAAAAATCTATCTTTGCCTTCTTTATTGTTTTGCTTTTGTTCGAGCTAGTTTTTGGTCAAACTTTTAGAATTAGGGCAGATAATTTGTCTTTGCTCTTTTTTTTAATGCTATTTTATTTTGGCCTCAAGGACCCAAACGATACTCCGCTTCAGACTTTAAAATTGTTCAGCTTGTGTCTACTAACGTTTTTATCAACTCCAAAGGCAATCTACTTTATTTTGTGCTTTTCACTATTTCACGTCTACCATCAATTGAATTGGTTTAAAAAAGTAAAAAGTGTTCTTATTTTTCTTCTACTTCCTCTATTTATTCCACTGTTTTCGGCTTTTATTTTGAATTTATTTGGTTCTTCCTACTTAATGGACGCCTACACGAACGCTATTTTATATTATTTGAATAGTTTTTCGCATCTATCCTTTCAGTCTAACTACTTAAGTATAGACTCATTTTATTCGCTAATAAGGAGCATAACTCGAAGCCCTATTCATTTTATTTTTATTTTTTACGCTTTATTCCTTGGAATGAAATTTCGGAAGCAGCTGGCAAAAAATGTCTATATTCTTTTGCCGATTTGTTTCATGGGCCTTTTGTTTGTAGTCTTTCATAACCAAAAACTTACTTTTTTCATAAACTCCATGTTACTTCCTGTCTTTCTATTTTCCGTCGTGATTTTCCTGAAGACAAGTTGCTTCCTAAGCCTGAATCTAGAAAGGCATTATATCGCAAAGGCTTCAGTATTGGTTCTGTTTTTGGTTAATTCCATTATGCAAGTTTCCCAACTAACGATACGGCAAAACGGCTTAAAGCAGATTTCGATCATTTCGTCTTTGCAAACTTACTTTAATCAGTTTCCCGAATCCGATATTTACGATGGAATTGGTATTTTGAACTCTGGGAAAATTCTTTATTCATTTCCGGGGCCCGGCGATAAAGTTTTAAAAGCTCAGGCACTTGATATGCTTAAAGATTATCGACCTGATTTTATAATCTACACTCCGAAGTTAGCGGAATTAGAACCCCAGATATCTTTGATTTTGGATTATCAATACATCCCCATTGCCAAAGGAATTTGGGCCTATGCAAATTTGAACGAAGGGCACACAATGTCCACTTCGTTTCCGAAGATGGACATTAATTTACCCAACGATATTTCTTATTATTTTTCTTTTGAGTGGTCAGACTTCCTTTAAGAAGTCCTAACACACCTAACCTGAGTATATACGGTACCGCTGAGGTAGCCGCCAGATCCGAC
>JAYSSX010000690.1:0-1520 GCA_043720315.1 Pseudobdellovibrionaceae bacterium
CACTTTCCGTGGTCAAGCTGACTTGAACTTGATTGGTGTAACATTCGAACGGCCTATCTTTAGGCACGTAACCCAATCGACCACCGTGAATATCTTCATTCGTAAGCGGTTTGCAACCTAACAGGGTTCCCAATGCTTGTCCGATTACGATCGGATTGGAAACTTTAGCCTTTTGCAGCGGCACTCCGTAAAGAGTATCCCACTCCCAAGCTTCTTGTCTTGCTTTGGCCCCGGCGATAATGTCGTATCCGGGTCCGGTGTAGATAGTCGAAGTTTTTCCGTTAGTAATCATACCTTGGATATAGAGAAATCGGACAGTTGTGTAAATGGAAGTTGAATATTCTTCCGCAAATTCATTAATAAAATTTTGATCCTCTTTGGTCAAAGCAAAATTCAGTGGTTCAGATCGCCCTTCCTTAGAATGGACGTCCTTATGTTCGATCATGGCATCACCGTACATGGTACGATGTCGATAGGAATCCTCGTACATAAATTTCACATCGGACATGTAACCTTGGAAAAGGACCAATGATATTAAGCCAGCCGAAACAGAAATGATCGCTGCAACGCTGTGGCGCCAGTTTTTCATTACATTTCTAAATGCGATGGCTATTAATTGACCCATTAGCGACTCAAATTATTAATGTTAAAAACTGATTTGGTTAAGTTTTTAAGTTTAGGAGTTTCATAGGTAATAACACTTTTGTTGTCTTTAAATTTAGCATCAACAATAGTCATTTTGGAAACAAAGGGAACTGCCGAGCCATTAAAAGTAACTTTGTTTCCATATTCAAAATTCGCTCGTTTAAAAGGTTGTCCTTGTAAGGTCAAAAATTCAGCCTGCAATGCCAACTTTTTATCTAAAGAAATCCAATAGCGAATTTGATCGTAAGTAACGCTATTAGATTTTGCTTTCAAAAGTAAAACAGCACATTTTTCGCCATTAAATACTTCATACTTTTCAAGGGAGGGGTTGTAATCGCGAAAATAATTGGTACTGGCAATATCCCCGTTGGCGGCCTGACCAGATAATTTTTGTCGAGAAGAAATGGCAACGGGCTTTTTTAGTGACGGTTTGAAGAACCACATGTTGTGATTATTGAATAGGTAAATTTCGCCCTTGTATTTGGCAGGGGCTAAGGCTTTGACCAGAGCATCGTCGCCTAACGCACCTACAGTAAACTGGCGATCACTGGTCGATCCATCTTCAACTGTTTGTAACTGAATATTCCACTCAAGACCCGTTTTAATTCCACCACGACTGATATCAGAGGCGTTTAGTAATTCGCTGGCTAACTTGGCATCGCCTGCTTTTGCGTCCGCCGCTGATGCCGATGGTGCCAATCCAATTAGTGTACAAAAAAGTGAAGTGGTGATTATTAAAAATAAATATTTCATTTTAGGCTCCCGTATCTGTTAATAAATCGATGACCTTGATTTTTGATTTACGTCTTACCGCTAAAAAAGCGGTAACGGCCGATAATAGCAACATTGCTGCGGCCGCAACGAAATAAATTTGA
>JAYSSX010000691.1:0-4063 GCA_043720315.1 Pseudobdellovibrionaceae bacterium
CCCTTTTTTTTCCGACTATAGTTTTATCAAATCTGACCTGCCGGAAAGCCGGCTGGAAAGATGGCGTAAAATCATACTTTCTGCCACCCAGCAGTCAGGTCGCGGCGATCTTTTAACCCTATGCCCAGCGGTTAGTCTGGAGCAGTTGTTTCAACAAAAATCGAATTCTGAAAGTAATTTAGGTTTTTTTGCCTTTGAAGGTAAATCCGATGTGGATATTCGAACTTACCTTGCCGATGCCCAGAAAAACCAAAAACCTGAAGAAATTTGGCTATTTGTTGGAGGCGAAGGCGGGTTTTCCCAGACCGAGGTCCAGACTTTTAGCCAAAATCACTTAAAATCTGTCTCACTAGGAGAGCAAGTTTTGCGCGTGGAAACGGCTTGCATCACTTTAATCTCCGTCCTAAAGTATGAGTTTGAATTGATGAAATAACTCTCTTTGAGGTGACCATGGACTCTTTTGAAGAATTTGAATTTAAACCTTTAACTGAAGGTCTAGGATTTCACAAAAAAAGCCCTGCCAAACAGCCAGCTAGACCAGAAGCGGCCAAAAAGTCATTATTTCGCGGTCAAATCACTGATAGTGACGTTTATATTCAACCAGAATTAAGTTCGCCATTACCAAGAAAAGAAGCTAAAAGAGACGCGCCTCTTGAACTTAAAAAAGAGTCCACTTTATTGCCTGAAACCGATACCGTTGACGAAATTTTAAAGACCTTACACAGCAAAAAGAAAATCACTCAAACTGCAAATAATAAAATTTCAAACACGCCAAAAGTTGAAAAATTCTTACCAAGTTCGTGGGATTTTTCTGCAAGCCTTTTAGATACAATGCTGATTTTTGCTTTAAGCCTTTTATGTTTGATCGTTCTTCTTTTAGTCACACAAATAGATCTATTCGCAAACTTATCAAACCCAGATCAAGAATACGTGCTTTACGGAAGTTTAGTTGCCTTGTTCGCAACAATGTCTTGGATATACCTTGTAGCGAATCGCTTGTTCTTAGGGTTTACACCAGGTGAGTGGGTATTCGACCAACGATTAGGGACCTATCAACAATTTGGAACTATTGGGTATGCCTTAAAAGTTTGCTTACGATCTTTGATAGTTATTGGAACTGGTTTAGTCGTATTTCCAATTATTTCTTTTATCATGAATAAAGATATTGTTGGAAAAGCACTTGGTTTAGAACTTTTCAAGAAAGCCTAAAAATGAGCCAAGTTCTATCTTGGAAAGAATTAGAAGATCAGCTTCAGTCTTTAAGAAAACATAAAAAAATAGTATTTACTAATGGTTGCTTTGATATTTTGCATGTTGGACATGTAAGGTATTTACAGCAAGCCAAAGCCCTGGGTGACCTTTTGGTTGTGGCTTTAAACACCGATAGCAGTGTTCAAAAATTAAAAGGAGCTACTCGCCCGATTCAAAATGAAGCCGACCGTTGCGAGATCCTTGCGCAATTAAAAGCCGTAGATATGGTCACAGTATTCGACCAGCCTACACCATTAGACATAATTAAAATTGTTAAGCCGCATTTTTTGGTCAAAGGCGGAGACTGGCCTCCAGAAAAAATCGTCGGTTATGATTTTGTAAAAAGTTACGGCGGCAAAGTTTTGTCATTAAATTTTATCGACGGCAAATCGACCACTCAAATTATCGAAAAAAGCCAAATCAAAAAACAAACCTAAAATCGGAATCCCAATTTACCGCTGTAAGTTGGATAAACCACACGGTCTAATTCGGCAGCTAAAAAGAAATTAGAAAATTTAGTACTAAATCCGGCAAAAAATCTTGGCTTGAATAACTCAATACGATGATCTTTTAAATCATCAGTCAGACCATTAGCTCCGCCTAAAAACTCAACCGTCACATTCGTCAGGCCACTTCCCATATAAAATGAAAAGTCCTCAGTATTAAATCCGGCTAAGACATCCATTCCGTTGGCTTGTGAAACAACTTGTCCGTTAAAGCGAGCATGACTGACGAAAAAATTTAGCGATAAATGCGCCGGAAAGTACGGCGCTTGATAAAATAAATACCGAACCTGGCCACCGGCTATGGCAATTTTTTCGCTTTGCCCTAGCGGTGTAAAATTGAAATAGACATCGATATTGTTGTATAAACCTTTGCCAAAATTAAACTGCAAATAACTTGTCTGCGACTGCTCTACCGAGGTCCCACTGCCCGCACGGGCTATTTCGTCAGTAGAAATGTATTCCTGGGAAAGACTTACTTCAAAACCGGAATATCCACCTAAAGGATACGGATCTGCAATAATTTTAACTAGAGATCCATAACCTAAAATTTCCGCCAAATTTTTTCGGTCCGAATAATTTAGTTGATTTGGAATTTTTAAAGTCGCAATTGCAACTGAATTAAAAATAGAAAAAATGAGGATAATAGCCAAGCTTTTCACGATATTGATTATCTAAGAAAAGCTTTAAAAAAACCAGATGATTATTTTTTAATTAAGGCATTGATGTCAGCAATTAAACTCTGTGCCGAACTGGCTACAGTTGAATCAGTATTTGTTTTTAACTTTTCTAAACCATTTAAAAACACTTCAAACGATTTAACATTTGTCGGGGAGGCCAAAGTTCTTACTGGCTGACCAGTTTGATTCGCCGTATTTTTTGCTTGATCTACAGCCATTTTAAGAATGGTCGTTGAATACTTTAAAGTTACTGCATTTTTTGAATGTAAAGTTTGGGCTAAAATACCAAAACGATAAAAGTTTCCGTAACTTGTCATAATCTCGTTTACGGTCTTTTTAGTTTCAGCGTCTTGCATTGAATCATAGCCGTGCGCTAAAACTTCGAATGACTGCGCCGAGTAAGCTTGTTTAAAAATTTCAACCGAACGCTGAACCACTTCAGTTTTTTTACCATTTAACATTTTTTCCAATAAGGCATAAAAGTCATCTTCACTTACTTTGCGGTTTTTGAAAGCGGAATAAAATTTCTTAGCGTTTTCTGTTGTTGGCTCTGCAAATAGTAAAGATTCCCACTGAGTAGCCGTTAATCCCTGTTCTTTTTCTTCTACAAGAGGCTCTTTAGTATCTAATGGAGGTTTATTAACAGCTAGTTGACCCACTTGCTTTTCGTTTTGATTGTAAGTTGTATCCGCCGAATTTTCTTTCGCTAATCCAGCCATTCTTTGCGCTTCTCTTGTGTTGTACAAAGAGACTTTTAATTTACTTGCAGCTTCTAATTTAGCAGCAGCTACTTTAGCTTTGGCATTTTTTTCAGTTACGGCTTTTTTTAATAAATCGGCCTTTTTCTTAGCTTCGGCGATCTGCGCAGCTTTTGCTTTGGCTGGATCAATTTTAGGTAATACGATTTCAGCCGCTTTAACTACTTTTTGGGTATTTTGGAAGACTTGGTGATCAACATCTCTTTGATCCAAAGAAAAAGTGCCTTTGAACGCATTAGCTCGAATCATTTCGTAAGACTCAGAAATCTTAAAAATGCTTTTTACACCGTGATCCGAGAAGCTTTTGAAAAGTAAAGAACACGCTAATGCAAAAACAACTAAGGACAGGATCAGTATTTCTTTTAGTTCTAATTGGTTTTTCATAAATAGCTCTTTTCTTACTATTTATAATTGCAGCGCAGGTGCCACCCCATCTCAAAAGTATGGGGCGCCCACGGGCCATGCCTAACCTTGAGCCAATTTGTGTCTCTGAATTGTACAAAGTGTTAACGTATCGAAATGAGACGGGTTATTAAAGAATATAGAGGTTATGGAAAGGAGCCTATTACAGCAGAAATTACCACCAAGTTTCAGGTCGGCTTTGAGATCCTATTGATCGGTTGACCGTCACTTGAAACAAGAAGCTGTAATACAACATTCGCATTGAAGCTTTTCCTGCCATAACGGGGTTTAGAGCATAACTAGGCAGGGACAGAATCATGTCAGGGTCGTCTTTTTTGCCGAGGTAAAGTTGACCGACCTTCGAATCAAAATAACAGTCCAAGGAACCGTCTTCCCCTTCGATTTTGATCTGGACACAAGCCGCTTCTGCCCAGTTTTTTGAGACCGCCAAAAGGTAATTTTGAAAGTA
>JAYSSX010000692.1:0-3015 GCA_043720315.1 Pseudobdellovibrionaceae bacterium
TCAGTCACTGATGAATTGGTCATTTCTGATTTGACGGGTCGTGTGGTTAAAAATTTTAGTAATATCACAGGCAATGAATTTGATGTGAGTGATTTAACAACAGGAGCTTACTTTATCAGTGTATTGAGGGATAAACATAAGTTGTTTACCAAGAAACTAATGGTACATCATTAATCTAACCTTGTTCCTTCACTAATAAATAAGGTGCGCCACTCTTCCTCGTGAGTGGTGCATCTTCCTTAGTCATGAAAAAAATATTTCTCATTTTTCTGCTGTTGTTGAGTACAATAAACGTTGAATCTCAAAACCTAATAGAGAACTCAGGTTTTGACTCCTTGCGGGTATGCCCTACCGAAACACTGATAAATAATGATTCAAACGGCGCGAACAAAGTAGTCCCACCTTGGTTTGCCCCTTCTCATTTAATGGGTACACCCGACATTTTCAATAGGTGTTCTCCCTCTACCGAACTGGGTGTTCCAGTAAACAAGCAACTTTCTTACCAACAGCCGCTAAGCGGGTCTGGTTACGCTGGTATAGTAACTTATTCTGAATTTGGTAGAGAGTACATCTCTACTAAGCTGTCGAAGGAATTGAAAAAAGGAAGCCAGTATTATGGGTATTTTTATATATCACCATTAAGTTTCCCAAAGTCTTATGGTTATTTTATGACTTATACCGATGCTATTGGATTAACTTTTTCAGCAGATACAATTCCTTCCCTTAAAGGAATTTTGTTGATAACATCAGAAAGTATAGGCAATCCCAAAGGGCAGCTTATCAAAGATACGATTGGTTGGACTAAAATTAGTGGGTGTTACAAAGCAAAAGGGGGTGAACGTTACGCCACAATTGGGAATTTCAGAGCAGATTCTGATGTAATTCTTGAACTTGAAAATTCGAGATTGAGCGATAAAGCAGCTTATCATTACGTCGAAGATGTGAGTGTTCTAGAATTCAACCCTTTGCCCGATAGCACCATTCTTATATTACGGCTTTTGCATCTAAAACAGGCAAAAATAGCCTAACAGTTCATTGACATATTGTACAATCCACGTATAAAGTGTATGAAATCGTTACATTTGATTAAAAAATGTAGCGATGAATATTTTATTACGTTATCCAAAAATAGTTGAGGCTTATAGCCCTCATTTTGAAGACTTGTTTAGCCCTGAGGGGTATGTACACTTTCGCCGTTATTTAAGCGGACTTTTAGTGAGCGAAAACAAGACTGTGGAAGGGATTAATCGTCTTTTTGTGCTTGATCGGCGCAATCAGAGCAGTTGTAATCGCTTTATGGGTTGCCAAAATTTCGATATTGATGCCCTTCACGCGCGTCGGCTTGGCTTGCTTCAATCCAAGGAGGCGACGCGTTTCAAAACAGGTAATCAAGGGGTTCTTTCCTTAGATGATACCCTTCTGAGCCATTATGGTCGTCAGATGGAGAAGATTCACAATTTGTACGACCATGTGAATGGTTGTTACACCCTAGCGCACAACTTGGTCTCGCTTCATTACAGCGATGATAAGACCGACTATCCGATTGCACACACGCTTTGGGAGCCTGCTGATTGGGAAGCTATTGCGTTGAAAATGAAGGCTTTAGAGGTTCATCTAAATGCCAATAAGTTCGCCAATCGCTTCACCAATCCGACCAAATTTCGGCATTATATGCGTGACCGTTATCGGGATTGCAAAGACAAACATCCTGACTTGCGGGCGATGTATAAGACCAAGTTAGACATTGGCATTGAGCTGTTGCGTCAATTTCGGGTCAATTATCCAACGATTGATTTGCCTGTTGCGATGGATAGTGGTTATACATCGGCAGACTTATGCCAGATACTGGATACAGAACTCAACATGGCGTATGTCGGTAGCGTGAAAGACAGCCAAACCCTCATTTTGTCGGGTAGTGAAGAAATTACCTTAGCTGATTTTCGCAAACGCCTCATTGAGCAGCACCAGACGCTCAATAGTGACGGCACACCCATCGAGGGCAACACAAAATTCTTCAAAACATCGGTGCATTACAAAGGCAAAACTCAAATTTTATATGCCTATTGTGCCAATCACCGTTTAAAAGGTTATCATAAAAAACAACGGCTCGTCATCTCGTTCAAAGAAAAAGACTTGACAGACGTGCCGCGTCAGTGTATATCCAATCGACTGAACTGGTTCGCCAGTACAATTCTTAGAATTCGACGGCACAGATGGCCTATCGAAACCTTCCATCAAGAGGGCAAAGAAGAAGGTCTGGATAAGTATCAACTGCGGGACTTTACGGCAATTAAGAGCCATATTGCTTTTGTCTCCACGGCTTACTCGATGCTTAAATATGCCAGCCACGACGAAGACCTCTTGTCCACGTTTCGACAAAGACTCGAAATAGAGTCTAAAGGTACGCTCGCTTTTTTACGACAACTCATGAAAGCCGATGGTTTGATGTATCTCATTGAGTTTATCTTTTTGCAAATACAAAAAGGTAATTCAATAGACAACATTACCAAATTACTCGTCCCTTATGCGTTGAGGTAGTCATGAAGTAGCAAGCAGCCAACGGCAGGAAGAAACAGGCGACTCATAAAGTCAACCTTGATAAACGACAATATCAAGGTCAGGATGCGGATTGTCCAATATGTCAAAGAACTAGCCTTTTTTAAGGCGTTTTAAGCCAAAATGTGCCATTTTTGGCACGTAATAAAATTGTTAGAGACGGTGCAAAAGCCGTATTGAAATCTAGGGTTTCAAGATGACAGATGTTTGAAGAGCCTAAATTTTAAGCAGTAGGTTTCGTACAGCAAGAAGTTTATCATTTATCATTAGCTAGATGTACCAATTTTTCAAACCACTTTTATTCAACCTCACGCCCGAATCTGCTCATTATTGGACAATGCGGCTTCTTCGGATGGCGTTGAGTTTGCCGTTTGGTCGGCGTATTTTCCGACGCCTTTTTTTTGTTGATAATCCGAGATTGGAACGACGTGTTTTAGGTTTACATTTCAAAAATCCTGT
>JAYSSX010000693.1:0-5167 GCA_043720315.1 Pseudobdellovibrionaceae bacterium
TATCTTTTTAAAATGGTCATCAACAAGCCTACTTCTTCCGTAGGACGTAACCAATTTTCGGTACTAAAAGCGTACAAAGTTAAAAACTTAATGCCTTTGTCTGAACAGGCAGTAATTACTTTTTTAGCAATTCGGGTACCTTTGATATGACCAAAGGAGCGCGGGCGATTTTGCATTTTTGCCCATCGACCGTTTCCATCCATAATAATTGCTAAGTGATTAGGTAATGACATCTCAACCTAAATCGTCATGATGCTTTTTTCTTTTTCATCAGCAATGCCATCGATTTTTTTCATATAGTCGTCTGTCATTTTCTGAATCTCAGCCTCAGACTTTTTTAGCTCGTCTTCGCTGATCAATTTATCTTTTTGAGCTTTTTTAACTTCTTCATTCGCATCTCTACGTGCCATACGGACAGATACACGAGCATCTTCAACAACTTTTTTAGTTTGTTTAACCAACTCTTTACGGCGCTCTTCGGTTAAATCAGGAACTCGCAAACGAATAACTTTGCCGTCACTCATTGGCGCCATTCCAATATCGCTTTTTACGATAGATTGTTCTATTTCTTTTAAGATCGATGCTTCCCAAGGAGCAATTAGAAATGATTTAGCATCTGGACAAGAAATTGCCGCAACCTGATTTAGGGGCGTCATGTTTCCATAGTAGTTAACTTTAATAGAGTCCAGCATGGTAACCTGCGCGCGACCCGTACGAATTTTCTTAAATTCATTGTGTAAAGAGGCTATGCCCTTTTCCATTTTCTCTTGGCTTTTTTGTTTAACGTCACCGATCATATATTTCTCCAATTAGTGAACCAAAGTTTATGTTGTTAATGGACAAGCGTTCCAATGTTTTCGCCACTGATGGCGCGAACAATATTTCCTTGTTTTGTTAAATCAAAACTTAAAATAGGTAACTTATTGTCCATACAAAGGCTAACAGCAGTCAAATCCATAACTTGCAAACCTAGATTTAAAACGTCGATGTAATTGATTTTATCGAATTTTTTAGCATCTGGGAATTTTTTAGGGTCTTTATCGTAAATGAAGTCTACTTTCGTGCCCTTCATCAAAATATCAGCATTAATTTCCATCGCTCTTAATGCTGCGGCAGTGTCCGTTGTAAAGTAAGGATTTCCAGTGCCAGCGCCAAAAATGACTACGCGACCCTTTTCAAGATGTCGAATAGCACGTCGGCGAATATAAGGTTCAGCGATTTCAGCCATTTCAATAGCGGTTTGAACTCGTGTAGGAACTCCGGCTTTTTCCAAAGCATCTTGAAGTGCTAAGGCATTGATACAAGTTGCTAACATTCCCATGTAATCGCTGCTTGCGCGATCCATACCCTCTGCAGAAGCAGCAATACCACGAAAGATATTACCGCCGCCAATGACAATACCAATTTGAGTTTTAGTTTTATACGCTTCGGAAACGTCTTCAGCAATCTGCTGGATGACTGAAGTGTTAATTCCGTATCCCTGCGCACCAGCTAAGGCTTCACCACTTAGTTTAAGTAAAACCCTTTTATACTTAGATTCTTTCACTCAGGCTCCCATTTGGGCTAAACCCTGGTCATTTAAATTAATGACCTTTAGTTTGAGCAGCTACTTCTTCAGCAAAGTTATTTGCTTTTTTCTGTAATCCTTCACCTAATTCAAAACGAACGAATTGTCTTACTGTGAATTGCTCACCCGCTTTTTTGCAAGTTTCTGCTAAATAATCTTTAACTTTCATATCAGGATTTTTTACGAAAGCTTGTTCCATTAAACAACTCTCAGCTAAAAACTTATTGATTTGGCCACCAACAATTTTATCTAACATTTCAGGTTTTTTACCTTGTTCGATAGCTTTGGCTTTTAAGATTTCTTTTTCTTTAGCCACAACTTCAGCTGGAACTTGATCTGGAGATAAGGCTAGGGGATTCATTGCAGCTACGTGAAGGGCAACATCGTTCGCAAAAGCTTTTACAGCTTCATTAGCATTCTTTGCTGACACTTCTACCGCAACTCCGATTTTTCCTTCGCCGTGGATATACGTGTGAACATAACCATCTGTGTCGATTCTTACGAAACGACGAACAACAAGGTTCTCGCCGATTTTAGAAATACTTTCTTTTAAGTGCTCATCAACTTTCATACTATTTTTAAAGAAAGGTTGGGCCAATAATCCCGCTGCATCTGTTGGCGGAGTTTTATGTTGAGCCACGTGCTGAGCAAGATCAGTCACCAAAGTTTTGAAATGTTCGTTTCTTGCTACGAAATCTGTTTCTGAATTTACTTCCATTAAAACAGCCGATTTTCCACCGTTGCCCACAAATGCTTGAACTAAACCTTCAGTAGCGATGCGATCTGATTTTTTTGCTGCTGAAGATAAACCTTTAACGCGCAACCATTCAACGGCTGCTTCAAAATCACCTTTAGTTTCTTCTAAGGCTTTTTTGCAATCTAACATTCCGGCGCTTGTTTTTTCTCGTAAATCTTTAACCATACTTGCAGAAATAGACATGGGAATCCTCTCATTAATTTTATAGGAAAGAAAAGCCGCTGATTAAGCGGCTTTTGAATGTATTATTTTATTCTTCGGTAGGCGCGCTCTCGTCTTTTGTATCAGACTCAAGTTCACTTTTGATCTCTTCAATTTCAGCCATACCAGCTGCAACTAATTTACGCTTAGTTACTTTAACTACAGAAGGACCGTCAGATTTTTTCGCTGCCGCTGCAGGAGCATCTTGAGGTTTAGGTCTGCCTGGACGTTCTTGACGTCTGCGAGGCTCATCTTTTGCTGCCATAGCTTCTTTTTCTTTAGCCATGTCAGAACCTTTGTCAGTCTGTGTACGCAATTTACCTTCGTATTCTTTAGCCCCTTCAAGGTAAGCGTCAGCTACTAGGTTAGCAAATAATTTGATTGAACGAATAGCATCGTCATTCCCTGGAATTGCGTATTCAATAATTTCAGGATCAGAGTTGGTGTCTGCAATAGCCACAACCGGGATTCCTAAACGTTTTGCTTCTGCAACTGCGATATGTTCTTTAGGCAAATCTACAACGAACATTGCCGAAGGAGATTCTTTCATATCACGGATACCATTTAAGTATTCAGATAAACGAGTTGATTCTTTTTCGATTTTTGAACGCTCTTTTTTTGAGAAAAAGTTTAATTCACCTTTTTCACGCATTTGATCGATTTTTTTCAAACGATCGATTGATGCCTTAACAGTTTCAAAATTAGTTAACATTCCACCTAACCATCTTTTGGTTACATAGAATTGACCACATTTTTGAGCGGCTTCTAAAACCGGCTCAATCGCTTGCTTTTTCGTTCCCACGAAAATCAATCGACCACCCTCAGAAGCGATTTTTTTAACAAATTCCGCTGCTTTGTTGGCGCGTACAACGGTCTTTTGAAGGTCAATAATATGAATGCCTCCGCGAGCCGTGTAAACATAGGGTTTCATTTTTGGGTTCCAACGTTGCGTTTGATGTCCGAAGTGGACGCCTGCATCTAACATTTCTTTCATGGTCACTTGTGCCATGGTATCTCCTTGTCTGGTTATGCCTCCCTTTTGACAGTGACTCGATCGAGTATCGAGTAAGCTACCCTCCGCTATTTTGCCTTATGCTACTTTAGGGGGGACCAGTTGATATCAAAAAGTGCGTATTAGTTGGTAGGGTTTAACACCCTGTCCTGACTGGGGTCAAAGAAAAAGCAATGATTTCGTAGGAAAACAAGGGGATTAGGGTGGTTTTGCTGTCAGCAAAGGCTATCGAGAAAATGGGTCGTAACCACCGACATGTCTTAAAGACTCCAAGAATTTATTCAGTTTTTCCTGATTTAAGGTGGTTAAGTGATTAAATTTCAAACCAATCATCTTATGTTCGTTTCGATGGCCCTCAATATTGGCTATCCACTGCACTGTGCAACTCACCAGTCCAAGATCTGGGGCATGGCTAAATTGAATAAAAACCTGGGCACCTGCTTTAAGCTCAATGGGGAAAATTTCAAAACCTACGCCGCCGGGGCTTAGGTTACGAATGACTGCTTTAGAAATAAGCTTTTCATGGGTATCAAAGATAGCAGCCGAGCCTGACAGGTTTTGGCGATCCTTCGAACGGTTTTCGACACGCTTTTGTTCTATGGCTTGTAAATCAACTGGCTTCAGGTTTTGAATGTCTTCTAAAAGAGCTTCAAACGGATTAGATTCATTGCCTTTTTTTTGGTCTGCCATGTTTACTCCAAAGCGGTTAACAAATAGAATATATCTAGCTTCAAAAATAGTCATTCATTTGGGGCTTTTAAGGTTGAAACCGGACCTCTACTTTTGGGTCTTTTTCTTTCGGTGACTTTTGTTTAAGCCAATTAAAAACGAACTCTCTCACTTGCTGTTTGGCTCGTTCTAAAACTAACTCTTTGTTTTTCTCAGCGCGTTCGTTAAGAAGGGGTGTGATTTCACTTTGTAATTTAGACATGACCTCGGCCTCGTCACGAAACAGACTGCCTTTTTTAATATTAAATTCAGTTTGAGATATATCAACAGCCGGTGGATAAAATTCTAATGGCGGGGGAGTGATAACCAAAACATCTTGATCCAACGTAAATGCCCAAGGCTTTTTAAAATTAAAATAATAATGAAAACTGACGGGGGCCGAAATACTTACAACAACCTCGGGAAGTTTAATTCGGTCAAAAAAAGTAGAGGCATTTGAGGTTCTTTCGAAAACTTCCATTTGAGTAAGTTCGGCAACGGTCAAATGCTGTAGGCCCCTAATTTCAGTCGCAAAACTATAGAATTCGGTGGTGATATTATTTTTAACCATTTCCTTTATCCCTATAGATTCTCGGGCAAAACGATTAAAAATTAAAGCGAAGCCTAAAACAACAACAAACATTATAAAAAAAACTATCTTAGTCATAGGTAAAGTTTAATTCCCAATTTTAAGGTTATGTATTAAAAGTTTGTATGTTTATATTAAGGACAAAACAAGCAAAATGAATAATGAAGCGCAAACACCTGTCCCGGAAAAAGTTTTTATGCAAATTATCAAGGCCCAAGCTGGAGACCAATTTGAACTGAATGATTTAGTCAATTCTGCCTATAGAGGCGAAAGTAGCAAAAAAGGTTGGACGACTGAAGCTGACTTTTTAGATGGGCAGCGATCTGACCCAGC
>JAYSSX010000694.1:0-1930 GCA_043720315.1 Pseudobdellovibrionaceae bacterium
AAGGTTTTTGACAATCAGAACGCCATTGGAGAAAAATTTCTAACCTACAGTTATATGGTTGAAGTTCCAGGGAAAGGTTGGAAAGTCAAAACATCTGAGTTACCTATTGATAGCCTGACAGGTACCATCGATGGAAATATTCCTTCAGGTCGAAATTATTTTGAAATGCGAATGAGGGAAAACCCAGGTTCTCATGTTGCATTTATTGATGTGGGAAGTTTAGGTTTCGTAAATAGAAATTACGCCTACGGGGCAAATGCCGGAGATGTCTATTTAGCTGCTGTGGCCGATGTCATAAAATCGGTAGGTGGCGATAAAGTTGTTGTTATGAAAAATGGTGGCGATGAATTTGCCCTATTGATTTTGGAAACAGATCCGCAAAAAGTTCAGGAATTAATGCAGAAAATTTCGGATTCCACTTCTACAATGAATGTTCATCAAATCTCCCTAATGGAAAATGCAGTTCGCGCAGAGGAATTTCAAAAAGCCCAATATCGAATTGTTCCAGAGGCTGATCCAAACGTATTCAAAGCCGCCTTTGAAAAGGAAACGGATTTAGCAAAAAAAGAAGAAATTGCGAAAAATTATCAAGCTGCTCGGGCTGAATTATTTGCTACTGAAGAATTTAAACAGCTAGCACAGGCCTACAAACAAAATTACGTTCCCTATAGTCGAGAATCTTTATCTATGGGTTCTACTAGGGTAGGGGCTAACGAAAGTTTAGAAACTGTGTTAAGCCGTAGTGACGAAGCGGCACGCCTAGTTAAAGTTGATATTAAGGAAGCGGTTTATCAGGACGCTACAAAACAACGTGGAAAAGTAGTAACCGCCTTCGAGGGTGAATTTGCATCAGCCAAAGATCTGCCAATAAATAGAATTTTTAATCCTAAAATTCCACTCCCGATTGAGTCTCCGGTTTCTTATGCTAGTCAACAACCTATGATTAAATTAAATTTAGAGGCCGAAAAATTGGAATTGAAGCGTGGCAAAGAAGTCGGTCGGTTTTCTGAATTTTCGGTGGCTGAATACATTAATGAATTAGGAGAAAAAACTTATAAAGTTGAAACATACTTTGATATTGCCAATGGACAACGACAAGTTATTTTACATGATGTAGGTCTAAACTCTCGTACAAACTTTTTAGATGCTAATACCGATCAGGCAATGCAAGTTTTAAAAGCCGTAGTGCAGGAAAAACCTGGCATCGGTGTGGTTTGGGTAGATGTTCCTGTCTTAGGATTGGTCAACTATTTTAAAGACGGTCAGGTCGATGGTGACGCTTTACTATTAGCTGCTGGAAAAGCCGTTCATTCGATCATGCGGGACGAAAATATCGGGTTTAAATTCAAAGGTTCAGAGTTTGTTGTCGAAGTTGATGCAATTTCTGCCACAAACATTGCCAAAGTTCAGGCTCGTATGGAATCAGCTGTTGTTAACTCGCCTGAAGTAAAAGCATTATTTGCAAAACAACGAGAATATCTTGAACAGGGTTTAATAACTGAACCAGATTCCAAAGAACTGAAAGCGGCGATGGAAACCCTAACGAAAATGGAAACCGGGGAAATCAAAATTGTAAATGTGTTAGGAACTGTGACTCGAAAAGGCGACACATTAACTTCGGTATTGGCGCGGACTCGTGGCATTGAAAAGCTAAACAGTCCTACTGGCATTGAAGAAGGTAAAGCCACTGCTCGTAGTGGAGTTTTTGAAGAAAATATTCAACCGCGATCGGAAATGCCCGACGTGGATGCGATGGCGATGTTGCAAAAGGTTCCCGATGCCGTTGCACAAGCGATACAACAGCAGGCCGGAAAAAATTTAAGTTCGGCCGATCCACAAGAGGTCGCGGCCGCCGTTCAAAAATTGGAAGATAATATCCAAAATTTAAATCCGACCGAAGTGATTAAGCTTTATGAAAAAGCCTTTAATA
>JAYSSX010000695.1:0-1511 GCA_043720315.1 Pseudobdellovibrionaceae bacterium
TTACATACGTTGGGATATTAAGTGCCATCATGCGAGGTTTCACTTGATTCGACATCTGATTACCTATTAGGTTTGTTAAGCTAGGCATCGGTTTAGCCATTTTCGATGCAAAATCGATCTGATTGCCCTCAAAATTATTATTACAATAAATGAGAATCCTCGTTTCAAAGTTAGGAATCACCTTTTGAAGATTGCCTTGAGTAAAGTCCGTGAAACTCAGATGCTTTGCGCCATTTAAATGAACCCTCTCAAAGCGAAAATCGGAACGACTATCAAAAATTATTGTTCCAGGTTCTTTGCTCATTGCCAGGAATGTATCGAGATCGACCAGACGTTCCGCTCTATGCGATTCCACCTCGCCAACAAGGCTTTTAAAGTCATCGAAGCTAACTTTAGCCTTAGGATAATTTTTGGATTGGGCCGCGCTAGATGCGCAAAAAAACAGTAAAAGAAAAACGCTAGTAACAACATTCCTCATCATAATTTCTGCCGCTTTTTTAATTTTCTTTTCTTAAAACATTAAGGAACGCACGAACTAGAGACGCTTATCTTTCCAGACCTTTGTTTTATATTAAAATTAAGTTATGAGGACAATAACTTTTCTACAAAGCTAGACTGTCCCCAATTACATTTATTAATTCCTACGTTGATGCCTCCCTGCCCGTTTATGAAAATTAACCTGGAACTTAAGTTGGGGATGCACAACAACTGCGTAATCCAAGCAACTTTGGCACCCGGCTTCTAGCACGTTGAATGGCCTTTCCTGGAATGCTTTGTACGTTTGGAGAATGGATCGCCAGAGGTTCTTGGCAACCCGTGAATTCCGTCGAAAAGAGAGCGAAGCCGACAATATCAATATACCGATAAAGATCGCAATGACGCCTGCCCACTGGACCAACGCGCTAATATTGTGATACTGCGGATTCGATCTCCACATCACGATTCCTACAAGATAAACGATGATGCCGCCAATTAGCAATTTCATAGATCCACTTAGACGCCTAACGTTATAAATTAACTGCTAAAAATATACCATAGCGTTGCATGGCAAGAAAAGTGCAAAATTTTAGCTGTTAGATTGTATTGTTAAATTAAGCAGGCAAACCAGCGCTGCATGGAGGCGAAGTTGTGTAGAGATTGCTGGTTTTCTTTATAAAGTCGCTACCGCTATGGGGAATGGTCTGAAGGACTACTGTTTTCAATGTCTTTTCTAAACAATTAGGACATCTCTTATCTAATGGCTTAACTTCTTTCTGCTTTGTAGTAATAGAGACAAGAAGTAAGTTTCTAATTTGCTCTAGTGCTGTTGCCTTTTTAGCACTTCCTAAGAACCCATAGTGTCTAATTCTAGTAAAGTTTCTTGGTAAGGCATGTAGAAGAAAGCGACTTGTAAATGTCTTGGTATCTAGGGTTAGTATTTTCTTCTTGTTCTGATTTCTTGAATCTCGATAACTAAAGCTTACTTTATTCTTTTCTATCTTTCTTAATCTCTTATTCGAGATCGCGATTCT
>JAYSSX010000696.1:0-1508 GCA_043720315.1 Pseudobdellovibrionaceae bacterium
TTAAAGTCGTCATGATTAGTGTTTGATGGGACTTATCACTTACAAGAGGCTAAGGCGGATAAATGCATATTCACCGCCTCAGCAGCTCTGTTTCTTCGACCCGCCAGTGGGCATTTACGAAAGAGTCGATCAAAAACTCTTATGAGCCTGTCCCCGAACTCGTAAAAGAAGCTGACAAAAAGAAAAAGCTGATCGACATTTGAAAAATGTTAAAAAGAGAAACTGGTCAGCTTGATTATTTCGACGTTGTTCTAGAAAAAATGGTTAAAAAAGATCACACGTACCGTAAGTTGATGGCGTTGGTTGATTTTGAAAAACTATTACAGCCATTTGAAAAATTGTACTCCGAAGTTGGTACTCCGTCTGAACCTCTGACTCGAGGATTTAAATGTTTACTGATTCAGTTTTGGCATGACTTGTCTGACAGAGAAACTGCAAATTATATTTACGAGAACATGGCAGCAAGATGGTTTTGCCGGTACGGAATCGAGGAAGAGACTCCCGTGCACAGTTATTTTGGAAAACTTCGCAATCGAATCGGCACTGAAAATTTGACGAAAATATTTAATACAATCACATCAGCTCTTGAAAAAGCAGGTCTTGTTGGCAAGACCTTTACGTTTGTGGACTCAAGTCAAATGATTGCGAAAGTGAATACTTGGGCGGCTAGAGACAAAGCGACTGAGGACAAGGATAATGACGAGAAAGACGACAAAAACAATCCGACGATGAATAACAGCAATGTTGAAAACTACTCATCAGATCCAGATGCGAGATTTGGTTCAAAGGGAAAAAATAAGAACTGGCTCGGTTATAAACGGCATCACCAAGTTGATATGAAGCAGGGAATAATTACGGATGTCAAAATTACTGGAGCTGAGGTAAATGATGGGAAAGCTTTTATAGACGAGAATCTGTGTCCATCCTCTGGAATGGTGTTTTTAGATAAGGGTTACGATGGAGCTCCGGTCGAGGAAAATATCAAGAAAAATGGTTGTGCAAGTGGAGGAATTAAAAAGAACAACGACCGAAGTAAAAATCGAGATTTAGATCGCTGGAGAACTTCGGTGCGGATGCCGTTTGAAAATACGTTTTCAAAAATGAAAAAGCATTGTCGATATTGGACGAAGGCAAAAGTTACGATTCAGGCGACGCTGGAGGCAACAGTGCACAATTTAAAGCGAGCGATCAAGATAGGTGCGCCAAAATTAATTTTTACATGACTTTGGGGACAGAGACCCCACTAAAAGTGACAAAAGCCATGAAAAATATTTTAAAAACTCTCACGCTGATTTTGAAATTCAAATAGTAAAAGCTAAAAACCAATTTTTATTCAACTACAACTCATCTGAAAATTTAGATTCGCCTTTCGGGGACAGACTCTTAACGTACTTTTCAACGAGCTTCGTGACGTCGCTCAATCCAAGCGACTGAAACTCGATCAGCTTCATTCGACTCAGGAGCGCACGGTTGATTTCGTATTTCGGATTCTCGGTGGTAGCTCCGAC
>JAYSSX010000697.1:0-6458 GCA_043720315.1 Pseudobdellovibrionaceae bacterium
CGCTTGAACCTAAAAAACTCTTGGAAAGGTTTTGGTCTTTCAAAGGTCACGCCCGGAAGTCCTAGGGCGCGAACCAACCAAGGTTATCAGCCCAAAGCGAAGTCTTCAGTGGATCCTATTAATATCCGCGAATTAAACGTCGTTTTTATGTATAATGGTCATGACTGGGATGCTTTTCAGGTTTTAGGAATTCCAGCCGGAAGTTCGGTAGACTCTGCTGAGCAGGCATTTATAAAAGAAGCGGCTAAGGCCAACACCGAAACCAGACAGTTTCTAGAAACTGCTCTGAATGCGATTAAAAATAAAAAATAAAATCAAAATTCTCCGAGTAACTGCTCTGGATTTAGCGGTTATTACTCTTCGGGGTTCGTCATGGGATGGATAGGTTCTTTGTAATCAGGATACAATTTGCCTCTGTGACACAGGTAGCAATCCGCCATCGTCGCATATTTGCCATCTTTTAACTGACCATCCATACCTTTATCGATCAAAATTTGGGTCAGTTTCATATGCTCTTTAGCTACCTTAAAAGTAGGCATTTCACCGGATTTAAAATTATCCGTTTTGTGGCAGGCTGTGCAGGTCACTCCCAACTGGCGAGAAATTTTGATCATCTCTTCGCGAATATCACCTTCCTTATTTTTGACTGACTTTGCGCTCTGTGCCGATAGTTGCACCGAAGACAACAGCAATCCAAGGAGCAAAAATTTATTTCGATTAATTATCCAAATTTTAAGCATAAAAGACTCCTACCAAAATAGTTTAGCGAGCTTTACATAAGGGGTGCAAGCTGTTTTAATAGACCAATTTTAACGAAAATGTTATTCACAGAGCGAGGTTTCAATGTCGGAAAATAAGACCAAATTAAAAGACCTAACCACAATTGTTTCATTAAGCAAACGTCGAGGCTTTGTATTTCAAAGCAGTGAAATCTACGGAGGTTTGGGATCTTGTTGGGATTATGGTCCTTTGGGCTCGTTAATGAAATTGAATGTAAAAAAAGCCTGGTGGAACGCTATGACCCGCAGAGCAGATATGTGCGGTATCGACGCCTCTATCCTGATGCATCCCATGGTTTGGAAGGCTTCAGGACACGTGGACGGCTTTTCTGATCCTTTGGTCGATTGCAAAGATTGTAAAACACGTTTTCGTTCCGACAATACTGAATCTTATTTAAAAGATCAAAAGTGTCCAAATTGTAGTTCAAAAAATTTAAGCGAACCTCGCCAATTCAATTTGATGTTTAAAACTCATATGGGTCCCGTTGAAGACTCAGGTAACGTGGTTTATCTACGTCCCGAAACGGCGCAAGGCCATTTTGTTAATTTTTTAAATTGCCAAACGACGACGCGATATAAAATTCCTTTTGGAATAGCTGCCATTGGAAAATCTTTTCGCAATGAAATTACTCCGGGAAATTTTATTTTCCGTACGCGCGAATTTGAGCAGATGGAAATGCAATATTTTGTAAAACCAGGTACCGATGAAAAACATTTTGAAGAATGGAAAGCCATTCGCTTGGCTTTTTATGCAAAATATGGAATTCGCACCGAAAATTTACGTTTCAAGCCGCATGGACCCGGTGAATTAGCCCATTATGCAAAGGCGGCCTTTGACGTCGAATACCAGTTTCCTATTGGTTGGAGCGAGCTAGAAGGAATTCATAATCGCGGAGATTTCGATTTAACTCAGCATACAAAATTTTCTGGAAAAAGTTTGGAATACTTCGATGAAGTCAGTAAAGAAAAATTTATTCCTTATGTTATTGAAACCGCTGTTGGTTGCGATCGTTTATTTTTAGCATTCTTATGTGATGCCTATCGTGAAGAGATCACGAAAGACGAAGAAACCGGTAAAGACGATGTTCGTGTCGTTTTAGGATTGCATCCTGAAATTGCGCCATTGAAAGCAGCCATTTTGCCTTTGTCTAAAAAACCCGAATTGCAGTCTATTGCTGATAAACTTTACGATCAATTGGCTGAAGATTTTGATATTACTTACGATGAAAGTGCTTCCATTGGTAAACGTTATCGCCGGCAAGATGAAATTGGGACTCCGTTTTGCTTAACGGTCGATTTTGAAACCATTAATGATCAAGCCGTAACAGTCCGCCATCGCGATACGATGAAACAAGAGCGTATCCCAATGGCTCAGATTAATGGTTATATAGCGGGTAAACTTAAGAACTTCTAAGGCGCACACTTAACGAGGTTTAAAAATAAACTTGCGGGGCGAAAACTGCCTGCAAGAATTAAATGCTAAAATTGCTGTAAGGAGAAAATACATGCAAAATATCAACGTACAAACAAAAACGGCCACCAAAACGACTGTGCCTGAAAAGTTTGTTTACTTTTTTTCTGCGGGAGAAAGCGAAGGCAGCGCGGGAATGAAAAACATTCTAGGCGGCAAAGGCGCTAATCTGGCTGAAATGACCTCTTTAGGAATCGAAGTGCCCCCGGGATTTACGATTTCAACTGAAGTGTGTGCTCACTATTATGAGTGTGGTGGCCAGTTGCCTGATTGGGTCAAACCAGCGGTGCAGAAATCATTGAATCTGATGGAATCAAAGATCGGCAAAAAATTTGGTGACTTAAAAAATCCTCTTTTAGTTTCGGTGCGGTCGGGAGCTCGCGCTTCAATGCCAGGAATGATGGATACTATTTTAAATTTAGGTTTAAACGATCAAAGTGTAGAAGGGTTATCCACCTCTTCACAAAACCCAAGATTTGCTTGGGATTCTTACCGTCGCTTTTTACAAATGTATTCGGACGTTGTTATGGGAATGAATTCTTCTTTATTAGAAGTCATCTTGGAAGATATGAAAGAAGAAAAGGGTTATCACTTAGATACCGAAATGAAAGTCGATGACCTAAAAGCTTTAGTGAAAAAATTTAAAGACATGATTAAGTCAACGACGGGACAAAACTTTCCGTCTGATCCAATGGAACAACTTTGGGGTGCCATTGCGGCCGTATTTAAAAGTTGGAATACTCCGCGTGCAAACACTTACCGCGAATTGCAAGGTATCCCTTACAGCTGGGGAACTGCAGTAAACGTCCAAGCCATGGTTTTTGGAAATATGGGAGACGACTCGGCGACGGGGGTGGCGTTTACTCGCGATCCTTCGACAGGGGATAAGAGTTTTTATGGCGAGTTTTTAATCAACGCGCAAGGTGAAGATGTAGTTGCTGGAATTCGTACTCCGCAACCAATCACTAAAAAATCGGCAGAAGGTACTGGCCACAAATCGTTGGAAGAACTGATGCCGGTGGCCTACAAACAACTTTGTGACACTTATTTGAAATTAGAAAAACATTACCACGATATGCAAGACATCGAATTTACCATTGAAAAAGGTAAATTATGGATGTTGCAAACTCGGAATGGCAAAAGAACGGCGCAAGCGGCTTTGAAAATTGCTTGTGATATGATGGATGAAAAATTAATTAGCGAAGAAGAAGCTTTGATTCGATTAGAGCCGCATACTTTAGATCAGCTTTTACACCCGACTTTGGATCCTAAGGCAAAACGCACCCAATTGGCCAAGGGTCTTCCGGCTAGCCCCGGTGGCGTCTGTGGACAAATCGTATTCAACAGCGAAGAAGCGGCAGAATGGAAAGAAAAAGGCAAAAAAGTAATTTTGGTTCGTGTCGAAACTTCACCGGAAGACATCGGTGGAATGATCGCTTCCCAGGGAATTTTAACGACTCGGGGTGGGATGACTTCACATGCAGCGGTCGTAGCGCGCGGTATGGGTAAGTGTTGTGTAGCCGGTTGTGGCGAAATTGAAATTGATGAACGCGCAGAAACTATGAAAGTAAAAGGTTACGTCTTAAAAAAGGGCGACATTTTGACTTTAGATGGCAGTAGTGGCGAAGTCTTTTTGGGCGAAGTGAAAACGATCGAACCAAAACTAGATGAATACTTTAGTCGCATCATGAAAATCGCAGATAAATATAAAAAATTAAAAGTGCGCACTAATGCCGACACGCCAAAGGATGCACAAAAGGCGCGGGATTTCGGGGCGGAAGGAATTGGACTTTGCCGAACTGAACATATGTTTTTCGGTCCTGATCGTATCGATGCAGTTCGGGAAATGATTATTGCTGATAATCGTTCGGACCGCGAAATGGCTTTGCAAAAATTATTACCGATGCAAAGAAATGACTTTGCCGAATTGTTCAAAATTATGCAGGGATACCCAGTAACGATCAGACTGCTGGATCCACCTTTACACGAGTTTGTTCCGCACACGGATGAAGAGATCAAAGAGTTTGCGACGCGAATTCATCAAGATTATGAAAGAGTAAAAGCGAAAATCAAAAGTTTACACGAATTCAATCCGATGTTGGGCCATCGCGGTTGCCGATTGGCAATCACTTACCCAGAAATTTATCAAATGCAGGTTCGCGCAATTGCCGAGGCGGCCAGCATCGTCGTTAAATCTGGAATTTCGTTATCTCCAGAAATTATGATTCCGCTGGTTGCAACCGATAAAGAGTTAGAAATTTTACGAACATTAACCGTGAATGAAGTTGAAAAAGTTCAGCGCGAACAATCGGTAAAATTTGATTATTTAGTGGGCACTATGATCGAGCTACCACGGGCCGCATTAACAGCAGATTTGATTGCTGACCATGCTGACTTTTTTAGCTTTGGAACAAATGATTTGACGCAAACCACATTGGGTCTTTCGCGTGATGATTCTGGCCGATTTTTGGGCAGTTACGTCTCAAGTGGTATCTTTGCTAAAGACCCATTTGTTAGCATTGATCAAAACGGAGTCGGTTTACTTGTAAAATCCGGTGTTGACTTAGGCCGCAGAAGCAAGCCAGATTTAAAAACAGGCGTGTGCGGAGAGCACGGTGGCGATCCCGACAGCATTGAGTTTTTCCATCAAGTGGGACTTGATTATGTCAGTTGTTCGCCGTTTCGAGTTCCTATTGCGCGTTTAAGTGCAGCGAGAGCGGCCTTGAAGCAACATAAGACGCGGCACTAGCCGCGAAAAGCCTAGCTTTGGCTTGGCCAAAGCTGGCTAGACAATGCTGAATTTTTTCGAAGAGGAAGACTAGCTTGAGAATTAAAAAAATTGAACTCATTGGTTTTAAGTCGTTTAAGGATAGAACAGTTATTCAATTCGATGCCGGAATTACCGGTATCGTTGGTCCTAACGGTTGCGGAAAATCCAACATCGTTGATGCCTTAGTTTGGGTAATGGGCGAAATGTCAGCAAAAGATCTTCGTGGCAGCACGATGATTGATGTTATTTTTGCCGGAGCTGAAGGTTATGCTCCTATGGGAATGGCCGAAGTTTCTTTAACTTTAGAAAATGATGGCGGACCTTTTCCAGCTAAATATTTAAAACATTCCGAGATTATGGTGACCCGTCGACTGCATCGATCAGGAGACTCTGAGTACTTCGTAAATAAAGAAGCGGCTCGATTAAAAGACGTCCAAGAAATTTTTATGGATACCGGTGCCGGCGCTAAAGGTTTTTCTATTATTCAGCAAGGTATGATCGGAAAAATCATTACTTCAAAACCCGAAGACCGAAAACATTTGATCGAAGAAGCTGCCGGAATCACGAAATTTAAAGTGCGTAAAAAAGAATCTCAAAGAAAATTACAGGCGACTGAACAAAACTTAATTCGGTTACAAGATATCATCGGCGAATTAAAACGACAGATCGACTCTTTACAACGGCAGGCTCAGCGGGCCGAAAGATATCGCAATATTAAAAATCAAATTGAAGAGTTAGATCTTTGGGTCTCTTCTCTTCAGTATAAACAGCTCAATCAATCGGCTACCGAAGCACAAACCTATTTTCAAGAAGCACAAAATATTGAAGTAGAAGGTGAGAGTGTATTGTTGGGTTTGCAGGCCGATTTAGAGTCGTTAAGACTGCAACTATTAGAAGAAGAAAAAGTCGTTGATTCTAAACAGTCAGCACAATTTGAAGCCCAATCCTTAGTTCAAAAGCACGAATTAGAAATTCAGGAATTAAAATTCGAAATTGAACAAGGTCGTCGAAACGAACAAATGACAGGTTCCTTGTTGCAAGAGCAACAGGCCCGTCGTGAATTACTTCAAAGAGATTTCGATCAAATTTCGTCACAAGAAACTGAAGTTCGTAGTTTAGCCGAAAGCATTAAATCTGAATTTGAATTAAATCATGCGACTTTTTCCGAGTCCCAGGAACGCGTCGGTATCGTTGACGAAAGTTTAACCACGCAAAGACGTGAGTTATTTGCTTTAGGGCAGTCGGAATCTTCAGTGGATGCTAAATTTCAGTCATTAACTTCGCAAATCGAACAGATGCAAGAGCGAGAAGCGACGGAATTGGCTACACAACAAGAGTTATTAGAAAAACAAAAGGAATTTGAAAGCCGAAGAAATAAAGTTAATGCGGACTTGGAAAAAGAACGCCAAATGCAGATGGATCTTTCCAGCGACGTCGA
>JAYSSX010000698.1:0-5547 GCA_043720315.1 Pseudobdellovibrionaceae bacterium
CACTTGTGATGTTGTAATGGGCACTCCTGATGGCCGTGAGCCCCACAGGGACGGCAACCTAAAGTAAGATCTTGCACCACCAAGGAATTTGAATTCCATGGACGAAATCCCAACTGCAACACCGTCGGCCCAAATATACTGACCACAGGAATTTGAACTAGACTGGCCATATGCTGGCCACCACTATCGTTAGTAACTGCAAAATCACACTTTTTTAAGATCTCTAAAGATTCAGGCAAATTTAATCTTCCGGCCCAGTTTACACATTGGTCGCTATTTGCGATCCTTTGACATAAATCTCTTTCACTGTCCGAGCCCAGAAGGTGTACTTCGTAGCCACGTTGGCACAAAGCCTTTACCAACTCGCGAAATCCCTCTTCAGTCCATTGCTTTGTTTTCCAAACACTACCAGGAAAAATCGCAGCACGATTAAAAACTTTTGGTGGCGGATTTTCATTTTCAAAAAAATCGGCCCAAACCGGCACATCAGTCAGTTGTCCATCGGAAAGAATTTCGCCTAAATAACTATCTTCAAACTGAATCAGATTTTTTTTGAGTTCTTCGCTTTCCGTTGAAAGCAGCTGAAGTAATCTTACGGCCTCTGGCCATTTCAAATTCTTTTGCGGTCGTAGATCATAAGCCCAAAAATTCCACCAATTCTTAAACCCAATTTTCTTGCGGGCCTTTATTCTTTTAGCCATCAATGCTGTTGAAAACGAAGGATGGGGACACAATAATAAATCAAAATTTTCTTTTATCTGCGAAGCAATTTGGGAGTAATTTTTATTTTTCTTATCGACTTCAAAAATTTTATTCACCAGCGAATAGTTTTTAAATAAAGAGGCCAGACCCTTTCGGCAAACCAAAGTTACTTCAGCCGAAGGATAGGCTTTTTTCACCCATCTTAACAAGGGAAAGGTCAATATCAGATCGCCCAAAAAAGCGGTTTGAATGACGATAATTTTTTCCGTTACTTCCATGGAATTAATTTAATGGAGACTCAGTTTCAGGACCAGAAAATTCGGCCGAAACTGTGGTTTTTAGAACTTGATGAACAGCATTAATCCAGGCTTCGACTGCGATAGAGTCATAGCACATAAGCTCTTGAATACATTCCCGCTTCCAACAAGGCGAACACTTTAGTGGCGACTTCAGTTTTATGCCGCGATTAAAAAGTTCAATTTCATGATCACAGGTGGGACCAAACCACGCTACAACCTGTTTTTTTGCGGCGATAGCAAGGTGCATTCCTAAACTGTCACCGGTCAAAACAACATCACAAGCAGCAATGCTTAAATATCCATCACGTAAACCTGATTTAACATCGGAACAAACAATATCTAATCCTTCAGAGATTTCGTTATTTCGAGTAGCATCCTCATGTCCACCTAATAAAACGATATTTTTTAGCCCATCGGCCTGTAGCGAATAAATGAGACTTCGCCAAAAAGAGACGGTTAACTTTTTCATTGGCATCACCGAACTGCAGCCCGTGTTTAAACCAACTATAGCACCTGTCGTGCGAGTCCACTCAAACTTTCGTTCCTGTACCAGGACACGTTCTTGTGTGGTTATCGGCAGGTTGTAATCCAATAGAGACAATTTCGAATCGAATCCGAAAGCTTCGCCCATTAATTGAATTTCGGACTTCTTGTTTACATGAAATTTTTTAAAGTTTGACAGCCCTAACTCGTACAATACTTCAGAGTCTCGATTGTAATAATCGATAACTCCATTTTCGCTGTCCAAACCAAATCCAAACTTTTCACCGGCATTGATGCGATTGCCTAGTGCCCCAGTAAACAATGATTTATCAACACAGAATAAAGCTTCGAATTTAAGTTCCTCTAATATCAGGATATTCTCTGAATTATTCTCGAAAAGCCGATCAATTTCGGGATGACCCTTTAATATTTCTATACATCGTTTTTCAGTGAACCAAATCAGCGGGCTATTAGGATATTTTTTTTTAATGTGTTTAATTAACCCTGTTGACCTTACTACAGCACCAAGCGCACCTAAATGAATAATTAGGACCGGTTTTTGTTTAGTTTTAAATGATTTGCAGTTCGAGTCACATTGATCGGAATGACCACAAGGTTTATAACCATTAAAATGAAAACAGTTTTTCATTGCCATACATAGATTGTAAAAGAATTTATGAAATGGCGATACTGGACCGTGGCCCTGTTCAAAGGACTCTACTCGCCCTTATCCAATTTGACGATTTCTGATACCAGAGAACCAATTTTAATTTTACATTCTATGCGCAAAATAAATTTACGATCGTCATCACTGAGCCAAATAAAAATATCTCCCACCGGCTTGAATTTACCTTTTAAAGTCACCTGCGGCTGGATAACAATGGCATTAAAATTCCCAGCCTGAGTCTCCAACACTTCTTTTCGAATTGCTTTGGCAGTAAAAATTAAATTCTCTTTATCATTCGTAACCCGAAACGCCCTCTCATCTCCGACCTTCCAAGAAAAGGCGCGGAAATAATATAAAGAACTAAACGTATTTTGTGAAAAGGGCAATATCTCCCAGTTTAGTTTTTTTTCTTCTTCGCCCTTGGCTTGGGTGTACTTTTTTTCCCAGTAAGTAGCTTGAAGCCCACTTTGATCATAAAAAGCACGTGCTTCTCGAAGTTGTGCCGTTTCTTTTGCGTGTAACGTAAAGGCTGAAGGCACCATCGTCTCAAAGTCCATTAAAATACTGACAAAATCGTCCACCGAGTAAAATGACGAAAAAAGTGAAGTTGACAATATCGAGGCTTTAAAATGATAAGACTTTTTTTGATTAACTTGAGCATACGGCAACGTCTCAAAAGTTAAAGACCCGGCGTTCATTTTCAAATACGTCACTTCGTGCACTACTTTCTCATTTTCACGAAAGGGGTCAGCTATGGGCCGACGACCAACAAAACCCTCTTGACCTTCTTCTTCGGGTTCGTGCTTGGTGATGTCTGGAACCACCTCTACCCCAGCCTTTGAGTTTTTCTTGGTATTGCTTTTTTTAGTTACCTTTGCCGTAGGTGCCACTTTTGATTCTTCGGTTAAAACGATGCCTTCATTAATTTTTGCCAGGCTGTGGGGCTCTGAAACTCCGGCTTTTACAACTTTTGGCTTTGCTGTCTGGATACGAACTAACTTTTCAAATTCATCATTTTTCTCTAAATCCGATGACTTTTCGTATTTCAGAAACTTGGATGAGCAAGAAGTTAAAAAAATAAAACTAAAAATTAAAAGGCTTAAGGTTTTCATTTAAAAGTTTTTCCACCTTCTGTGAACCCACATCCACTGCAATGGATGTTTCAAAATAATCTTTTCAATTTCATCATTAAATCTTTGAGTCATCAATTTAATTAACGTTTCCTTATCTCCGTTTAGATCTGTTAACACTACTTCCGGTTCAAAGACCACATGCGTTTTAAGGTTTTCATCCCGGTAGGAATATACCGGCAATACGGGGGCCTTTGTTTTAATCTTAAACAGGGCCAATCCATAGGCTGTGCCTGTCTTTTGACCAAAAAAAGTTGTTTCGACCCCGTAAGGATGCCCCATAAATTGATCAATCACAAAAGCCACGGCTTCGTTTTTTTTCAATGCTGCTAATATTTCAAAGGGTGTTTTCGGTCCATGCGGATCAATAAAAGAGGTTCCAAACTTTTTTCGGATCTCAAACCAAAATTCATTCACTGTCTGATTCTTAAACTTTTTTGAGATCAAATGTAATGGAATTCCTTTTAAGGAAATCATATTCGCTGCCATGTCGCCGTTCCCCATATGCAAACTGAGCAAAAGAACTCCTTTATTTTTAGCTTGGGCTTTATAGTAGTGATCCAATCCTGAAAAGACGACTTCACTTTCGAAATACTTTTGATTAATGGCAGGTAAAGTCAGGAACTCAATTAGGCTGTAACCTTGGAAGGCTAAACTGCTTCTGGCAAACCGTTCTTTTTCGTCTTTGGTCATTTCGGGAAAAACTTTTTCAATATTTTTATAGACAGTCATCCGTCGAATTCTTAATACATCCCACCATAGAAAACCAACCGCTGCGCCCAAGAACCAGCGGACTTTTTTGGGCCAAAGCAGTATCAGCTTTGAGATCTTACGAGTGATGTAAACAAGAATCCAAACTAGCATAGAATTCGGCGGCTCCTACTGTCGGCTTTAACTTGTATTCGGAAACTAACAACGGAATATCAAAATTAAAGTTCCAAAGCTTAGTGAAATCCTTTTCGGTAGTTAGGATAAACTCGGCACCGATGGACTTTGCTTTACTGTTGATTTGATTGATATCTTTTTGCTCGTAAGCATGATGGTCTTCAAAAATAAGAAAATCTTTTAAGTGTGCTTTTTCTATTTTTAATATTTCACTTTTAAAATTTTTTGGCTGGCCAATACCGCAAAAACCCAAAACGATTGTTTTATCTTTTATTAATGATATCTGTGGTGGCCAAACCGTTTCGGCTTCGGTTTCAACTACCAATTTATCTTTGGGAATTTTACTTCGTAAATACTTTAAGTGGCTTTCATCGGCTCGGTTGACCTTGTTTAAAACAATCACATCTGATCTATGCAACTCTGAAAAAGAATCTCGCGCTTTACCAAAAGGAATAAATTCATATTCATGCAACGGCTGAGTGGCATCTAAACAAACAATTTCTAAATCTCGACTGAGTTGTCGGTGTTGAAATCCATCATCAATCAATAAAGTTGATAAAGGATAAGCCTTTGAAGCCAAATAGGCGGTCCAATATTTTTTAGGGCCTATAAATACGGGACAATTGGGAAATTTTTTCGCTAACATTACTGGTTCATCGCCGAAGTAGCGTGCTGAATCACCAGATTTCACGATAACTTCTTGGGCAACCTGGGCTTCGGCCTTATAGTTGCGACTGATTACAACCGCTTGAATTTGCTTTTCTTCCAAATAAGTTAATATCAATTCGATCAAAGGAGTTTTTCCTGTTCCGCCACTGGTCAAATTCCCTACGCTAATGACTTTGTTGGCGATTTTAAATCGATCGACCATTCCCCAATCATAAAGATCATTTTTAATTCTTACCAGTCCCTCATACATTAAAGATAAAAAATGTGTAACCATCACGCAAAATACTTTTCTAGTGCTTTTGCGACCCGTTCGGTAGCGCCCTTAGAACCCAATTTACTTTCGATCTGTTTCAATTTGTCGATGGTTAATTGACGATAAGAAGGATCTACCAAATACCGATTCATAAGTTTAGCCAATTCATCAACATTAGCGCCTGATTGCCATCGTTCAGGAACCACTTCTTCGTCCAAAATTAAATTCACTAATCCGAAAAAACGAATACCCCTAACCATTATTTTCGCAAAGATTCCTGTTAACCACTTAAATTTGTACATGATAACCATCGGCTTATGCAACAATCCAACCTGTAAAGTAGCCGTGCCAGATGCAGCCAATATAATGTCTGACAACTGAATCATTTCAAAAGGGTCATCTTTGACCAATACGTAGTTCACATAAATATCGGCAGGAATCTGATCTCGCACTTGATCC